>QHPN01000001.1:302-4075 GCA_003219115.1 Verrucomicrobiota bacterium
TGATAGGGCCACAATCAAGGCTGTCGCGATCTGGCTGAAGCGTCGGGTTGCGTCGGCATCGAAGTGGCTCGCCGCGCAGGCGGGACAAACGTGATGTACATATTTGCTGATAAAGAAAAAGAGTGCGTAACCGGTTGCCGCCGCGAGCAGCACCGCCCACCACGTGCAGTTTTCCAGGCTTTCGGGAATAATCGCAAAGAGCGTGACGCCGAGCAGAGTACCGGCAGCAAAACTAATCAAGGCGCAGAGTGGTTTGTGCGATAACCGGAGAGAGGCGCCGAGGGTGCCACCGCCAAGGGCGAAGGCATAAGCTGCGATTACCTGCCAGAAAATTATTTTTGCATCCATCTTGCGGCGGCTCGCGCAGAATCGGAGTTGTCGCAGCGGAACTTGACGGCGCGGTTACGAAACGAACGCACGCAGGAGCGTAGCGGCGATTTCCGTCGGGCGCACGCGTCCTCGGACCACTCAGAATGTCGCGTCGCCGCAAATGCGCGCGGAAAGCGAATGATAATCTTCAGCGGAAAAATCTACGATTGCGACACTAAGCGCGCTTCGAGTGGAGCAAGAGACCAATGACACTGACTCCAATAAGCAACGCGCCGAAGGTGCAGACAATCGCCGCGCCGGACGGTAAATCGCCATAGAAGGACCAGAACAACCCGCCGATTCCGCCGATGGTGGCGATGATCCATCCCCAAAGCAGTCGGGCGCGGATGCTGCGGGCGAGATTGATTCCACAAACCGCCGGCACAATCAAATAGCTGAATACCAGAAGCACGCCGGCCATGCGCACGAAGATCGTCACCACTAGGCCGAAGCTGGCGTAGAAGAAAAAATCCCACCAGCGCACACGCAGGCCCTGCTGATACGCGCGGTCCCGATCGAATGAGACGAGGAGAAAATTTCTGCGCAAGGCCAGATGAAAAACGCCCACCGCAACAAAAAGGGCGAAACATTTCCAAACCTCCACCGGCGTTACCAGCAGAATATTGCCGACCAGCATTTGTTTGATTTCTTCGTCGCCTTCCGCTGCGCGGCTAAGCAACAATACTGCCGCCGCCGCGGCCACGACGTAGGCGATTCCGATAATGGCTTCCTGCGGAATCTTGCTGGCGCGTTTTCCCGTCAACGAGAAGATCGCGCCGCCGAGGATGGTGAAACCAAGCGCGATGGCGAAGGTCGCCCAGCCGTGAAGATCGAATCGAAAAAGTAACGCCACGCAAATCCCGAGCGACGCCATTTGCGCCATCGCGATGTCGACAAAAATGATGCCGCGCTGCACGACATGGAGCCCGAGGTAAACCAGCAACCACGGCAAAAGGACGCAGGCCACGATGGGCCAGAACATTACCTCCCACATAAGAAGTCCGGGGAGCACAGGCTGCCAGCCTGTTGTGTTCGGCAGCTTGCCGAAAACGACCTTATTACGAGTACGACAAAACACTTCGTGGACGTTCCGATCGGCAAGCTGCCGATCGGTGCAGGCTGGCAGCCTGCGCTCCCCAATTCTCCAAGGTCGCGCGCGTCCATTGATTTCATTTCAGGGCTGTCGCTAATCGCGACACGAGCGCGTCGATGAGCTTGATATAGGTGTCGGTGTTTGGAAGCGCGCCGGGATATTGCGCGAAATCCACAACCTGGGCGCCGGTCGCACTGGCCACGCGCTCGGCAATTTTTCGATCGTGATAGGGCTCGACGATGACCGCTTTGATTTTCTGCGCCTTCATTTGCCCGATCACTTCCGCGAGGTGTGATGGCGATGGCGGAATGCCTGGTTTCGGTTCGAGAAAAATGTCGATCTCCAGTCCGAACCGATGACCAAAATAAGGCCAGGAATCGTGATACGCGGCGACGTGCTGTCCTTTGAACGGCGACAAGGTCGCGCCCCATTGCTGGAGTTTGGAATTAATGGAGGCTTCGAACTTTTTGTAGTTCGCGTCGTAGGTTGTGGCGTTGGCTGGGTCGATTGCGGAAAATGATTGCGCGATATGTTGCGCGATCGCTTTGGCAATGATCGGGTCGACTCCGAAATGTGGATTGCCCAGGGCATGCACGTCACCAGCAGCGCGGGTCACGTTCGCCGGCACATTCATTAAACGAACTCCTTGCGACGCCTGCACTCGTCCGGGTTTGCCGACGTCGAGCTTGGCGTTGCGCGCATTTTGTAGAAGCGGCGGCAACCATCCCAGTTCCAGCTCCGCGCCTCCGTCGATCAGCACATCGGCGCTGCGCAGCGCGACGACAAAGCTTGGACGCGCATCCACGAAGTGCGGATCTTCGGTGGGCTTCGCGAGCACCGTGACGCTAACGTTGTCCCCGCCGATTTCGCGCGCGAACGAGCCGAGATCGGGCAGCGTGGCCACGACGTTCAGTTTCGCGTGGGCAACGAAGGGAATCATTGCCAGCGCGGCGATGAGCAACTGTAGCCGCCATCGGCGATGCCGACAGCCGGGACCACCGATCCCGGCTACAACATTCGAGAAAGGGTTTTTCTTAATCAGATTCGTGTTCATTCGTGTCTATTCGTGGTTAAAACTTGTGGGCGCCGTGCGCGCCGAGGATGAATTCGAATTGCAGGAAAACAGAATCGACTTCGCGGTCGCGGAGAAAGAAATTCGATTCCAGAAAATCGTGATTGTATTGCAACCGCAGCTTCGAGAATTCTGTGGGATACCAGGTTAGGTTTGCGCTGATGCGCGAACGCGATTGCCGGTCTGGATCATCAGTAAATCGCGAATCCTGCATGTGGAGGTAATCGCCGCGAATACCTGCGACCCAGCCTTTGCGGAAGCCCCACAGCACTTGCGAATACAATCCCCAGTCGCGAAACGTTTCTGCAACCGGAAATGTTTCGTTGACTCCGCGTCCCGCTTCGAAGCGCCGATACATGAATTCGGTTTGCCATTTCACAAAGGGGAAACCGCCTTCGGCGTGCGCGCTCTTCCATTTATAGAAGACGTCGGCGCCATAAATCTGGGTGCGAGCATTCGCACCGGTCTCGTTGGAGCCGAACGCGCCGGAAACCCCGGCCAGCACCACCTGGGTCGGGCTGAGGTCTACCGAATTCTCCCAGCGCGGAATCCAGACAAAATCCTGGAGACCGCGCACTTCGCGATCTGTCGTCTCGCGGCCGAAGAAAATCCCGTCGTCGCCTGGATTGCGGAAAGAAAATCCGGTACTACCGCGTCCATTTTGTGCGGCAAGAATCAGTTGCGAATACCACGGTGTCGGCAATGTCCATGAGATCTGGGCTCCGACCCCCCGCAACCCATCCGGACCGAGCAAGCGGCCATGGACGAGCGCGTCATCCGCAAAATCCCAAACGTGCGGATGCTGTGGATTTAGTCGGCCGAACGCGGCGAAGAATTGCCCGCCCTTTAATTGCAAACCGAACGGCAGGTTCGTTGTTTGCATAAACGCTTCCTCGACCTCGACCTCGGTTTCGTTGTCGTTGTCGAGCTTGAAGACGATGTTGGCGAAACCTTCGAAATAGGGATCAACCGCGCCATCGAAAGCGAGTTCGATGTTACGGGCATTGAATCCGCGCTGCTGCGGATCGTGGTCGCCCACTTCGATGTGGGACAGGTCGCGCGCGCTCGATCCGGCCAGCGCGAACATCCCGTCGAAGGAAATATTCATGTAATTTTTGCCGCCACCCGCGATGGTGATTGGCTGTGTGAGCGAGCCTGTTGATGTCTCAGTCGGCGGCGCACCGGTCGTGGGGGAGATCGCCCCCGCCGGCGTAGCGACCACTGATTCGTCCGTGGTCG
>QHPN01000101.1 GCA_003219115.1 Verrucomicrobiota bacterium
CCCGTCGCGCAAAAATGTTAGAGAGCGTTTTGGGCGTCATCATCCCACTGGAAAGCGCATAAACGCGGCCGGCGCGCGCCGGAGAATCGTTGATCGTCTGGCCATTCAGGACAAAAGGCGCCACGTCTTGCATCAATTGCACGCGTGGCCATTGCCGGCGCGTTTGATTGGCCCGCCAATCGTAAACCGCTGTCATTTTCGAGCTCAGTCCGCCGATGTAAGCCGGGAAATCCAATTGTTGTTGGCGGCGAAACTCATAAAACATCCCGAGCGCTTCCTGCGTTTTTCCGAGCGCGAAAACCGGAATCAGCGCGCAGCCCCCGCGGCTAAAGGTTGCTTCAATCGCGGTTGCCAGTTTTTTTTCTTCCGACGCGCGTGACCAGCCGGCGGGCTCGGGATGATCGCCGCGAGTGCACTCCATGATCAGGACGTCGATAGAGCTTTGCGGAAAAATCGCCGATTGCATGATCGTTTGATCATCGAAATTAACGTCGCCGGTGTAGAAAATGGTTCGACCTTCCGCGTGCAAAAGAATTCCGGACGAGCCGAGGACGTGTCCGGCATCCCAGAATTCGAAGGCTAACGCGCCGCCATCGGCGACGCGATCACCGGTTGTGGTGTGGGGCTGGCGGTATTGGCACCGATACCACTGCTCGCTGCTGCGATCGATTTGGCGATGGCCAAAAAGCGGATAGATGGTGAGGCCGAGGTCCTCACGCTGCCGCGTCATAACGTTAACGGAATTGTGGAGGAGAAGAGAGCCGATTTCGCTGGTCGGTTCAGTCATGAAAACGCGCGCGTGCGGCTGGTGTCGCATCAGGACAGGAAGTGTCCCGATGTGATCTTGATGGGCATGGCTAATAAGAATGGCATCGATCGTTCGGCCTTCGATTGGCTTCCAGTTTGGGAGCGCGTTCTCGCCTACCTCTTTCGGATGCATCCCACTATCCAGAATCAGTCGCTCGCCGCCGGCTTCGAGGTAGTAAGAGTTCGCGCCGATTTCGGTGTGGCGGGTAAGATTGACGAACTTCATGCCGTCGAACTGTTGAGTCTTCCTCTTCCTCTCAGTCTTATTCTGAGGATCGCACTAAGGTCGAGATTAAGACGAGGAGAAAGAGGAATAAATCCGGATTAACTACATCACGTTTTCGAAAATCAGCATCCGGATTCGAAAACAGAATACGCTGTCATCCCGAGTCGCGCAGACGATGCGGGATCTCACCTATCCCTGCATAGTTCGATCAAGCTTGTGTGATCAATGACCTTTGGTGAAATCCCTCTCCCGGAACTGCGGGATCGGGATGACATAGCAGAAGCGCCGTTACAGAAGCTCCTCGAAGATTCGCATCCAGTTTCGAAACAGGATTTTTTCGATCTGCTCGTCGCTAAATCCGTGTTCAATCAATTTAGCGGTGACGTTGCGCGCGTGACCATGGTGCAAAAGGTCGGGAATGGAATGGACATGGGGGAATTTTTTATGGAACGCAGCGCGCTCTTCTTCGGACCAACGCCGGTAAAAGAACTCGAAGAAATCGAAGCCAATACCGACGCCATCGATCCCGATCAAATCGATCACATGCTGAATATGATTGACGTAACGATCGAGAGTGGCTTCTTCTTTTTTTGAACTAACGAGAATCGAATTGACGCCGATGACTCCGCCGCGGGCGCCGATCGCCTTGATTTGTTCGTCGCTGATGTTGCGTTCGATGTCGTAATATTTGCGCGTGTTCGTGTGCGAAACGATTACCGGGCGAGTGGTATTTTCCAAAATGTCGCCAAACCCGGCGGGATTGATATGAGCCAGATCGAGAATGACGCCAAGCCGCTCGCATTCACGAACCAGTTCACAACCAAAGGCGGTCAGTCCTTCCGGCGAGGAACCGCTGGGCGCGAAAACGCCGCCGTGACCAGCCGCGTTGCTGCGCGCATGAGTGAGGCCAAGGATGCGCAGCCCCAGCTCGTAAAAAATTCGCAACAAATTGAGATCGGCACCGAGTGGTTCGGCTCCTTCCATCGCAATCAAAAGTCCAATTTTTCCTTGCTCACGCGCGCGTTTGATCTCCGCATACGAGCGGCAGATGGCGAATCGATGGCAGCGTTCCGCTTCCACGTAAGTTCGCGCCACTTGCGCCAGGGCCACTTCCAGCGCGCGATCAGGCACATATTGGTCTTCGATGTAAATGCCGGCCGCTACCGTTCCGATGTCGCCCGCTTCAAATTCCGAAAGAAAATCGTCCGCCAGCACGTTCTCGCGGTCTCGGTTGTCGTACAAAAACATCGGCAAATCGAAATGCAGATCGATCATTCCTGCGCCATGTAGTCGTGCGATTCGCTCTTCCATTGATTCGGGCGAAGGATTCATTTGCTGTCAGCGAAGTCTAGCAGATAAGCACGAACAATGGGCGTGGCATGCGGGATTCTGGGGAGCGCAGGCTGCCAGCCTGTGTTCGTCGGCAGCTTGCCGACGAAATCGTGTTCGGCAAGCTGCCTGCGCTGCCCAGACACAACCGCCGCGCTTAATTTCAATGTCCGAGCACACTACGGCGCCGGTGGCGACGGTACGATGTCGGTCGCTTCCGCTCGATGTTTCTGCCGTGGCCATGCGAAAGCGAGAATTCCCAGCAACCATGCTGTGGCCAACGGCACCAGTCCGGGAACCCAAATCGCATAGCGCGATATGATCAGGAACGCGATGAGGCAATACGCCGCGGTGAAAGCGATTAATCCAAGGAGGAGATCGACCCGCGAAGCTCGCACCCCGCGCGAACCGAGAACCGCGATGAGCAGGATTACGGCGCAGTCAAAGACGACGCTAACGCGGCGAGCAAAATGATTCGATTGCAGCGTCGCGATGGTGGCAGCGAAGACATCGGGCGAGGCGAGCGGATTTGTGGGAGTCCGCACAAGGATCAGTTCGTCGTGCAAACTTTGTAGCGGGGAGTTTTGCCGTTGCTGTGCGAGCAGTAGCAATTCGTTTAAGGAGAACCGCCGTCCAAGCTTGGACGCGTTGGGATTTACCGTCAGCGACCCGTCCCAATCGATCGGAATCCTCCGCCCTCCCGGCAGCGCGATGTGCGAGCCGATTTGAATTTGCACTTCGCTCATCGCTATGCGTGCCCAGCTGAGAAAGGCCTGCAAGGCAAAGGCTGGAATGACTTCGCCGCGATAGTTAAAGAGCAAGGGAACGCGCGTGGGAGAATTCCCCGATAAGTTGATGTAACCGAGCGACGAGATTAGTCGCAAATCTTCGTCGGGTTGGCGCTGCACTCCAGTGTAGGTGGGAAGGTCGCCTCGACGCCCGCTCACGTGCACAAAACCTGGAATCTCCGTGGGTGGCGCATCCGGATCGGGCGTCGAGGTTAACTCGGCTGAGAGCAGCAGTTTCGGAACGCGCATTGCCTGATCGAGAAAAACCTGTTCCTGATCCCTGTCGCGCTCGTGCCATTTCAAGAGTGGTTCGACGGCCACTATCGTCGGCCTGAAATCGAGAATGGCCTGAAAGAAGAGCGCGAACTCGAGTGGCGAAACTGCGCTGGCGTTACCGCGTGGTGCAGTAGAAGCCGGTGGTGCCGTTTGATTCGGCTGCGTTTCAACTATGGGCGCGGCGCCGATTTCGACCACCGTTAACGGAACATGCTCTCCTGATGCCGGAGTATTTCGCAAGAGCCAGTTGAGGAAAAATCCGTCCGCTTTCTCCACGTAGGGATCGCGCGCCAGCAGCAATGCCGTGAGCACGATAACGATGGCGAGAAGAAGACGCTGCATCGCGCGCGAAGTTAGAAACGACCCGCCGTAAAGACAAACTTAATCGCGGATCGTAGCGGCGACGCCCTCGTCGGCGGAAGTGTTCGCGGCGCCCTCGCCGCGACGGTTCTGGCGCAGACGGGCTACTTTTTGCGTTCACTTTAGTGTGGCAGCGAGGGCGCCGCCTTCACTGCCTGCGACGAGGGCGTCGCAGCTACGATCATCCAAGAATGACTTTTTACCGATACGTTTTAAGCTGCCCCTGCTCGTAAATGAAACGATTCGACATCTCCGTCCTTATGACTGATGAGCTGCGCGCGTTCCTGCACGGCGCGCACCCAGATCCATTTCGCATTCTCGGCCCGCACCGCTTGCACGAAGACGTTTTGGTCCGCGTATTTCGTCCCGATGCGCGTGAGGTTTCGATCAAGCTCGACAACAATGGCGCGATTGTTCCGGCCGAGAAAATTCAAGGCGAAGGGCTTTTCCAAGCAACGCTGGAGAAATGCGCCCGCGATGTTCCTTACACCCTCAAGATCAAACGCTGGGACGGTAGCGAACAGATTACGCGCGATCCGTATTCCTACGGCGTGATCATGGGCGAAGTCGATCTGCATCTCTTCGGCGAAGGGCAACACTGGCGGCTCTACGAGAAATTTGGCGCGCATGTTCGGAAGGTCGGTGAAGCCCTGGGAGTTTACTTTGCGGTCTGGGCTCCGAATGCACAACGCGTGAGCGTGGTTGGCGATTTCAACGGTTGGGATGGACGAGTTCACCCCATGCGCAGGCTGATCGGGAGCGGAGTGTGGGAATTGTTCATTCCAGGCATCGGCGAAAACGCGCACTACAAGTTTGAAATCCGCACCGGCCATGGCGCGATTTTCTTAAAAAGCGATCCGTTCGCCTTTTTCAGCCAGCACGGCAAGGAAACGGCATCGTTGGTCTACGATTTGGCCCGTTATCAGTGGGCCGACGGCGCGTGGATGGAGGCGCGGCGGTCGAAGAATTTGTCGGGCAGCCCGCTCAGCATCTATGAAGTGCATCTCGGATCGTGGCGGCGAAAGGCAGAGGAAGGGAATCGTTTCCTCAGTTATCTGGAACTGGCCGGCACCCTTCTGCCGTATGTGCTCGAGATGGGTTACACCCATATCGAATTAATGCCGGTGGCAGAGCATCCGTTCGAGGGTTCGTGGGGCTATCAGGTCACGAATTACTTCGCGCCGACCAGTCGCTTTGGAAAACCGGATGAGCTTCGGTATTTTATCGACCGCTGTCATCAAGCCGGCATCGGCGTGATCATGGATTGGGTGCCGGCGCATTTCCCGAAGGATGTCCACGGTCTGGCGGAATTCGACGGGACCGACCTCTACGAACACACGGACCCGCGTCAGGGCGAGCACATGGATTGGGGGACGCTCATTTTCAATTTCGGGCGCAACGAAGTCCGGAATTTCCTCATCGCGAATGCGCTCTTCTGGCTCGACCAATATCACATCGACGGTTTGCGGGTCGATGCGGTCGCCTCGATGCTGTATTTGGATTATTCGCGCAAGGAAGGACAGTGGATCCCGAATGTTTTCGGCGGCCGCGAAAATCTCGATGCGGTTTTTTTCCTGAAACGGTTCAACGAAGTCTGCTACGAACGTTTCCCCGGCATCATGACGATCGCCGAGGAATCAACCGCCTGGCCCGGTGTTACGCGCCCAACTTATCTCGGCGGCCTGGGCTTCGGGTTTAAATGGAACATGGGCTGGATGCACGATTTCCTCGAATTCATGCAGCTCGATCCGATTTATCGCCGGTTTCATCAGGGAAACATCACCTTCTCGCTGCTCTACGCTTTCCAGGAGCACTTCGTTCTGGTGCTGAGTCACGACGAAGTTGTGCATGGGAAACGGTCGCTGCTTTCAAAAATGCCGGGCGATGTGTGGCAGAAATTCGCCAATCTGCGGATGTTTTATGCGTGGATGTTCGGTCACCCTGGGAAAAAGCTGGTCTTTATGGGGGGCGAATTCGGGCAGTGGCGCGAATGGAATCATGATGCGTCATTGGATTGGGGATTGCTACAGTCGCCTTTACACGACGGGCTTCGCCGACTGGTTCAGCATTTGAATTATCTTTATAAGAGTGAGCCAGCGCTGTGGGACCAGGACGATGCTTACGAAGGATTCGAGTGGATTGATTTTCACGACGCTGAAAACAGCGTGATCGCGTGGGTGCGCAAGTCGCGCGAGGGTGAGATGATCGTTTTCATCATAAACGCCACGCCGGTAGTGCGTTACCAGTATCACATCGGAGCCCCCGGAGCCGGCTATTACCGCGAAATCATCAATACCGACGCCGAAACCTACGGTGGCGGCAATGTGGGGAATCTCGGCGGGATTGCTGCCACCGACGAACCCTGGCAGGGCCGCGAGCATTCCCTCTATGTCAATCTGCCACCGCTGGCGACAGTGGCGCTTAAGAAACAAAATTGAAAAAGAATTGAAAAAGAAAAGCTTGCCAACTGAGACGCTTTTTTGGTAGCTTATATTTTCTAGAAACCAACAACATTCTTCCCTATGAAAACACGTTCCCAATCCGCATTCACATTAATCGAAATGCTCGTTGTAATTTCGATCATCGCCGTCCTCGCCGCCTTCGCTGTGCCCGCTCTTACCAGCGCGCTAACAAAAGGCCAGATGACCGGCACAATGAACAACGCCCGTCAAATGTACCTGGCTGGCCAGCAAATGGCACTCGATGGCGCGGCTAATTCCGACCCGAATCTCGTCTTTCCCGGCGATGATGCCACCATCCTGAGTGTTAGCGATTATATGACCAGACTGGTGAACAATGACTACCTTAAGCCTGGCGACGTTCAAAAGCTCCTGAACGGTCCAGGAACGAATGCTTCGGTAGCGTACGCCGCAGGGCCGCCTGCTACCATAACTATGGGCGGAACGACTCCGGCTCTGAAAATATTCAGAGTTACCGACGCAAATTCCTCGAACGTGGTCTTCATTGAAAGCAATAATTACACCTACGACACCGCTCTTCCTGCTAACACCAACCCGTTCGGTGACAAAGGATTCATCGTTCAGCGCAAAGGCGGCGATGCTAGTATCCTGCGGAAGAACAATGCGACCGTTGCTCTCGCAGGAGGCAACGCGTCAGTCTTCCAGAGCACAGTCGGTAAACAGCTTAGTGATGCTGACGGCACGGTCACTGCTGAGGTCCCAGGAAACCTGCTAACATACCCGTAATAGCAGTCGAGCTGCGAGAAGTCAGATTTGAATTCGCCGTGCGTTCGCGCACGGCGAATTTTTTTCTCCTCGTTCCTGCTCATTCCGAGCGTAGTCCAGGAACCTCTAGCTAAGTCACAAATGTCTCGAGTGCGCTCGACATGACAGGAATGCGAGTTGGGGGCGATGTCTACGCGACGTCCGACTCAATTGCCCCATCAGTCACACGCGTGCGCAATCGGTCGCCGCGCTTTACTTGCGTGACTGAGCGAACGATGGCGCCCGTGGCGTCCGTGGTCATGCTGTAGCCCCGGCCCAATGTCGCGTCGGGTCCGAGGACAGCGAGAACCTTCTCCGATCGCTCAAAACGTCTCCACATGGCAGCCGTTAATTGGGCCGGACACGCTGCCAATCGCCTCGCGATCTCGGCAACTCGATTTCGCCGCAAAACAATCTCGCGAGACGGATCGTGGCGTCGAAGCGCAGCGCCGTTTTCTGCCAAACGGCCGCGCCAATTTCCAACAAATCCAACCGCATTCCGCTGCAAACTTTCGCGACGCCAATCGAGCGTTTGTTTGCCTTCCTGCATCCGGCGCAATAATTCGCGGGAGACGGCCCGCTCGGAAAATAAGCGCAATCGCGTTCGCTCCCGTGCGATGAAACTCTGCCAGCACCGATTCAGGCAAAGCGCCAGCTCATTCACCCGTCGTTCCAGCTCGATCGCAGCGGGCACAATCAATTCCGCTGCCGCACTCGGCGTCGGCGCGCGCAAATCCGCCACAAAGTCCGCAATTGTGAAATCAACTTCGTGTCCAACCGCGGAAACAATCGGAACCAGCGCCGCAGCGATAGCGCGCGCCACCACTTCCTCATTAAATTCCCACAGATCTTCTATGCTGCCGCCGCCGCGGGCGACGACGATCAAATCGAGCGGCGGCCAGATCTTGCTTGGATTTGAAAGCTCGTTGATGGCCGAGGCAATTTCTGCGGCTGCACCCGCGCCCTGGACGCGAACCGGATTGATCAGAATTTCAATTCCGCGTGCGCGCCGTCGCAGGATGTTGAGAATGTCGCGGATTGCTACACCGCTCGGGGAAGTAACAATTCCGATCCGTTTTGGGAATTGCGGGAGCGGTTTCTTGCGCGCCTGATCGAACAGTCCTTCCGCTTCCAACTTGCGTTTGAGCGCCTCGAATTTTGCCTGCAGCAAGCCCAACCCGCGAGGCTGGACAATTTCAACGCTGAGCTGGTACTGCCCCCGCGCCTCAAAGACACTGACGCTGCCGTAAACCTGCACTTGCGCGCCATCGGCCAGCGGTTGACGCAGTGTGAGTGGCGCGTTTCGAAAAATCACGCACGCGATCTGGGCGCGTGAATCCTTAAGGGTGAAGTACTGATGGCCTGAAGGATGTTGTTTGTAATTCGAGATCTCGCCCTGCACCCAGACGCCGCGGAATCTGGTTTCCAGCGCGCCGCGGATTGCGCGCGTCAATTCCGCGACGGTGAGAATTTTGGTAGCGGTAGAGCCGAAGAGATCGGTAGTCACAGATTGCACAATTAATGAACATTAACACATGACGCGATCACGCGTCTCTGGGTAGCGCACGCGTCTCGCGTGTTGGTTTCGGCGTCTCGCCGAAACAGCCTTACAGAGAAGTCCGCGATGACGAGACGTCATCGCCAACACGCGAGACGCGTGCGCTACCCGGAATTATTGCGCGCTCGATCATCCGCCAAACAAATCATTCTGCGCCCCGCTCGGGGGCTTGAGCCCCAGCTTGCGATAGGCATTCGGCAGCGCCACCCGGCCCTGTGGCGTCCGCTTGATGTAACCCTGCATGATCAAATACGGCTCGTTCACTTCTTCCAGCGTTCCCGCTTCCTCGCCGACTGCCACCGCTAACGAGTTTAAGCCAACCGGCCCGCCATTAAATTTGTGAATCAAGGTTTCAACGATCCGTTTGTCCCATTCGTCGAATCCGTCGCGGTCGATCTCGAGCATGGCCAGGGCGCGATCCGCCAGATCTCCATTGATTTTTCCCTCCGCCTTCACCTGAACATAATCGCGCACCCACCAGAGTAGGTTATTGGCAGTGCGAGGCGTTCCACGCGACCGCGAAGCGATCTCCTTTGCTCCATCGTCATCGATCTCAACGTTCAATAATCCCGCGCTGCGCCGGACGATTCTGTGCATTTCCTCTGCACCATAATAATCGAGCCGCGCCGTTGTTCCGAAACGCGAACGCAACGGCGCGCTCACCATTCCCGCGCGCGTCGTCGCCCCGATCAACGTAAACTTCGGCAATTGCAATCGCAGACTCCGGGCCTGCGGCCCCTGATCAATGATGATGTCGAGCCGGTAATCTTCCATCGCCGGATAGAGATACTCTTCAATCGTGGGTTGAAGCCGGTGAATCTCGTCGATGAAAAGCACGTCGCCTTTCTCCAAACTCGTCAGCAGCCCGGCCAATTCGCCTGCTTTTTCGATTACTGGCCCACTTGTGTTCTTAACGTTCACGTCCATCTCGTGAGCAATGATATTGGCCAGGGTTGTTTTGCCGAGACCCGGCGGCCCGCTCAATAGGATATGTTGAAGGACGTCAGCCCGCTTTTTCGCTGCTGCCACCAAAAGCTCCAACCGTTCGCAGACTTTCGCCTGCCCCGTGAACTCGCTGAACATGGGTGGTCGCAGCGAGACTTCGAGAGCGGGATCCGGTTCCGGCGGTTTCATCGTCGATCTAGAGCAAACCTCATAACATCGAACGAAAGATTACGCACGATGCGATTTTGAAATAACGGTGAAGCGTTAAAGTGGTTAAGACGTTAAATGTTCAGATCGGCGCATGCGCGCTGATCCGGGTAGCGCACGCGTCTCGCGTGTTGGTTTTCGCGTCTCGCGAAAACAATCTTCCCTATCAACCCTATTTTTTTCCCGCGACTGCGAGCGGAACGAAAAGTCCGCGATGACGAGACGTCATCGGTCCGAGCCGGACTGGCGTTAACGCGCGAGACGCACGCGCTACCCGGAGGATTGTCCGCGCGCTCTCACGTTGGGAAAGAGAAAACAAATTCTTTGACCGCCAATCGACAATTAGCTTCAGAATAAAAACGCGTGTCATCCCGGGTCGCGAAGACGACGAGGGACCTCGCAATGACGGAGTAGCCGACCGATCCAAGTTGCGTCACGAATACCCATAGGTGAGATCCCTCGGGATGACAGACAAACTGCGTGCGCACGACATTAATAGCCATCGCTATGTCCGGCTTACGTTGAATCGCATCAGGACGCAATCCTCTTGGTCAACACCAGTTCCGTCCCGCGCTGGCGTAAAATATAGTCAACCTGATCAAAGGCGTTGCGGATCATCATCAGGCCGAGCCCGCCCGGCCGGACAACTTTATTGCGTCGGCGCTGCAGCGCTTCCGCCGCCGGCTGCATTCCATAATCACGCAGCCGCATTCGCACACAATCCTGCCGATGCTCGAGAGAAAGTGCGATGAGCTGGTCGTCGCGCAGCTCGTAGGCGTGCCGGATAATATTGGTGCACGCTTCATCAACACCGAGCACCATCAAGGTGCGATCGCGCTCGGGGATCGGCAGGTTATCTAAAAATTTTCTCACGAAACTGCGCATCAGAGAGAGATTCCCAGGATGACTGGAAAACTCGAGATTGCGCTTTTTCATTCCGACCGCAGTCATGCTGGCGAAGGTTATCATCGCTTCAAGTGTCGGATGACAGAATAATTCATGCCGGACATTGAGATTTCTGGGTAGCGGCGGAGGCTCCGGAGCGAAAAAAACGCGCATACCCGATTGGACACAATTACAAACCGCGCTTCAATTTCCCGCATGTCGAAAAGTTTTGCCGCGCTCTTCCTACTTTCTGCGTCCGCTGTTTTCGCGCAAACCAATGCCACTGCCTACGATGCGCTTCGCACCGTCGGCAATAAGCTGAATCGTGACTACGTTAATCGCGTAGTTTCGGTCACCGGACTCGACGGCAACCCCCAACCGTCGACCTGGAGAATTCTGATTGATGATCGAAACGCCCACGGGATTCGCGAAGTCGAGGTGAAAGACGGGAGTGTTACTGCCAATCGAATGTCCGATCGTAATGTCGTCGGAACAGCGCAAGGCGCGACGATTAATCCGGCGCATTTGAATCTGGACTCGAGCGGCGCGTATGAGGTGGCGAGCCGCACCGCCGACTCTTCGCACGTGCCTTTCGCGTACGTCTCTTCGCACGAACGCACGCGGTGATGGCACCTGGATTGTCACTTTACAAAACCAACATCACCGCCCCGTCGGCACAATTTACATTGGCGCAAACAAGGGAACAGTGACGCGCACCGAGGGCATGTTTGCTGGCGCCCCGATGGACGCGGTGGTCGAAGATCATCGCGAGGGAAATGTCGAGTACGAAGAGCGGAGTAGCGACAATCCGATCATGCGCAGTGTCCGGCACACGTTTTACCGGGCGCGCGAACAGGCCCTCGAAACGTTCAAACGCGTGCGTCACAATTTTGCCGATTTTATCCGCGGCAACGACTAACCGTGGCGGAGAATTCACGCGAACAAATCTGGCCTGCGCTCGATTATTCGGAGTGGCGGGAGACATGCGTGACATTGCAGTTGTGGACGCAGATCATCGGTAAGATCAGGCTGGCTCTCGGGCCCTGGATCAACCATTCGTGGGGTGTTACTTTGTATGTGACGGCGCGCGGGTTGACCACGTCACTCATTCCCTATGGTTCACGCGCATTTGAAATCGAGTTTGATTTCATCCGGCACGAATTACGTATTATCACGGCAGAGGGCGATGAGCGTGTGATCATGCTGCAACCGCAGAGTGTCGCGAATTTTTATCGTCAGGTAATGGACAACCTTGCAGATCGGAATGAAGCCGAACGAAACGCTGGAAGCGATCCCGTTCGATCGCGATGAGAAACACGCGGCTTACGATCCGGAATATGCCAATCGATTCTGGCGCGTGCTTTTGCAAGCCGATCGGGTTTTCAAGGAATTTCGTTCGCGTTTCTGCGGCAAATGCAGTCCGGTGCATTTTTTCTGGGGCAGTTTCGATCTGGCAGTGACACGTTTCTCCGGGCGACCGGCGCCGGCGCATCCGGGCGGCATTCCGCATTTACCCGATGCGATCACGCGCGAAGCCTATTCGCAGGAGGTGAGCAGTCTCGGGTTCTGGCCGGGCAACGATCAAATCTCGACGGCGCTCTTTTATTCCTACGCCTATCCTTCGCCTGATGGTTTCGCGGAGGCGAAGGTGAAACCGGCCGGTGCATATTTTCATTCGCAACTGCGCGAGTTTGTCCTCCCTTATGACGAAGTGCGCCGCGCGGAATCACCCGACAAGGCGATCCTAGAATTTGCGCAGAGCACTTATGACGCAGCCTCCACCCTGGCAAAGTGGGACCGCGCCGCCTTGGAGGAAGCCAAACCTTCCTTGCATTCGAGTGCTCGCTCACCGTAATTATCAAACATGATTGGTGTGGATGGGGCGACCGCGGAGAAGGGCGCCTGGCGGGATGTTCCGCAAGGTTGGCGACAACTCTACGGCGATTTCAACAAACTCGGAGTCAGCGTAGAGTGGCACGATTTTCAAACACGGCGGTCCCTGGACTGGGGCCGCAGTTTTCACCCGCAAAGCATCGAGTTCTGTTTGAACCTCACCGGCCGTGGCGAGGTGCGAACGTCGCGCGCACGCAGTGATTTTGTGCCGGGGACGTCTGGTTATTATGCCATGACCGATGATCCGTTTAGGGCGACCCGCGAAGCGAACGATCATCATCAATTCGTAACCTTGGAATTTTCGCGGGCGCATCTGCAAAAGCAGCTCGCGCAGAATGTCAGCGACCTCGGCGCCGCGATGCGCGAATCAATTTTTGAGAACGGTGTTCACATTTCTACTCCGCGTCCGATGACGTCAGAACAGCGCAAGGTTGTGGCTTCGCTGACCGAGCCGCCGGTCGCGAAGGCTGCTCAAATCTTATGGTATCAAAGCAAGGCGCTCGAGCTGATGGCGCATTTCCTTTTCGAACCGAAGGACCCGGAATTTTTTTGCATGCGCCAGAAACGGGTCGCGCGTGATCGGGTGGAGCGGACCAAGGAATTACTCGCTCGCGATTTGGCGAACCCGCCGACGCTGGAGATGCTCGGTCAGGAAGTTGGGTGTAGTCCCTTTTATTTAAGCCGGATTTTTTCGCGCGAAACTGGTCTCACCATCCCGCAATATCTCCGCAATATCCGGATGGAACGCGCCGCCGAGCTTTTGCGAAGCGGCCGGTATAACGTCACTGAAGCCGCGATCGAAGTTGGCTACTCCAGCCTGAGTCATTTTAGCAAAGCGTTCTGCGAAACGATCGGTTGCTGTCCTGTGCTTTATCCGGCGGCGAAGAACGTGATTCTCGATCGCTGACGCGATCACGTTAAATTGTTAAACCGTTAAAAAGTTAAAACGTGATTGTGAACCGTTTTAACATTGTAACCTTTTTAACGTTTTAACCCTTCCTGATGAAAGTCATCCGCGCCCTTATTTCCGTTTCCGACAAGACTGGCGTTGCCGACTTCGCCCGCGCTCTCGAAAAACAGGGTGTCGATATTATTTCTACCGGCGGAACGGCGGAACTCTTGCGTAAGAAAAAAATCCCTGTGCGCGAGATTTCCAGTTTCACGGCTTTCCCTGAGGTGTTGGAAGGACGGGTGAAAACTTTGCACCCGCGTGTGCACGGCGGCTTGCTCTACAAGCGAGGCAACCCGAAACATGAAAAGGAGGCTCGCGACCAGGGCTTCGAGCCGATCGATCTTGTGGTCGTTAACCTTTACCCATTTGAACAAACGATCGCTAAACCGGATGTGGCGTTGGCTGAAGCGATCGAGAATATCGACATCGGTGGCCCGTCGATGATCCGCAGTGCCGCCAAAAATTACGAGAGCGTTACCGTTGTTGTCGATCCAACCGATTACGCTCTCGTGCTCGAAACGATGCGCGATAATGAAGGGGAGACGACGCTGAAACTTCGGGAGCGTCTTGCGATCAAAGCATTTATTAAAACTTCCGCCTACGATCGCGCGATCGGTACATTTCTGAACCAGGAACAAGCAACTGATGCGTCGTTTTCACTGATGATGCCGCTCGTTACTCATCTGCGTTACGGCGAGAATCCGCATCAAAAAGCCGCGCTCTACGGCGACTTCGAGAAGCATTTTGAAAAACTCCACGGCAAGGAATTGTCGTTCAACAACATTCTCGACATCAGCGCGGCTACCAGCCTGATTAGCGACTTTGACGAAGCGACAGTTGCGATTTTGAAACACACGAATCCCTGTGGCGTCGGGAGCGATCCCGATCTGCGCGAAGCGTGGGAGAAAGCGTTCGCGACTGACAAACAGGCGCCCTTTGGCGGGATCATCGTCTGCAATCGCGAAATCGACGAATCGTTGGCCAAAGCCATCAGCGAAATTTTCAGTGAAGTCATTATTGCACCGGAATTTTCCGGAGAGGCGCGCACGATTTTGCAAAAGAAAAAGAATCTGCGGCTGATTCGGCTGCTTGATCCGGCCACCGAACTCTTGCCGAAAAAGGATATTCGTTCCGTCTGCGGCGGTTTACTCGTGCAGGACGCGGATGTTGGCATTGAAGAAGCCGAACGCGTCGTCTCAAAACGTCAGCCGACGGAGAGCGAACTCAACGCGATGCGATTTGGTTGGCGTGTAGTCAAGCATGTGAAATCAAATGCCATCGTTTACGCTGGTCCAGATCGCACTCTGGCGATCGGCGCAGGACAAATGTCGCGCGTCGATTCTTCACGGATCGCAATCTGGAAAGCGCAGGAAGCGGGGCTTTCCCTCAAGGGCAGCGCCCTCGCCAGTGACGCATTTTTTCCATTTCCGGATGGGCTTCTCGCCGCGGCCGATGCCGGTGCCAGCTGTGCGATTCAGCCGGGCGGCTCGGTGCGTGACGAAGAAGTAATCGCCGCCGCCGATGAGCGCGAGATGGCGATGATCTTTACCGGCGTCCGTCATTTTCGACACTGAAACAATGAGTCCACGCGAAGCGATAGAGTTTCAGATTCAGGCTTACCGTCAAATGACGGGGGAGGAGCGACTCGCGATTGCATTGCGCATGCACGATCTGTCATGTGACGTCGCGCGGGAAGGAATTCGCCGGCAATACCCTGGCGCTTCTGAGGCCCAGGTAAATGAGTTGCTTCGTGCGCGTCTCCAGCTTGCCGTTCGCTCGTGAACGAACGCGAGTTGCTGGTCGACTGTTTGGAGCGGCTAAACAAGCTGGCTTTCCCGTATTACCTGACTGGCTCGATGGCGGGTAACTACTGGGGGATTCCGCGGACAACTCACGACATCGATTTCGTAATCGCGCTAGTTGCCGCCAACGTAGACAGAATTGTGGCGGCATTTTCGGACGTCTTTCACATTGACGAAAGGGCGGTGCGAGCGGCCTTCGATCCGCCACATCAGTTCAACGCCATCGATACGCGTTCTTCATTGAAAATCGATTTTTGGCTGGCCCAACAAACGCCGTTCGAAAATTCAATGTTCGAGCGTCGAATGCACACGACGCTTTTTGGATCTGAGGTGTGGCTTGCCTCGCCCGAGGACGTCATACTGCACAAACTTTACTGGAATAAGATCACGCCCTCAGAACGCCAGCTTGGCGACGCGGCTGGAATCGTAGCCGTGCAGGGCGAACACCTTGACCGCACGTATCTTCTGCGTTGGAGCGATTCTCTGGGTGTTACAGATGACATAACCCGCTTATTGCGCGGGGAAATTCGGCCGAAGCAGAGCTGAACCGTGCATGATCCTTTCCGCCGGGATTCTCCGCGGCGCTATGGTTTAAATGTAATCGGCACGACGAGGCTCCACTCGCGCCCGGCTTCCGAGCGCCACTCGTGAAGTGCGGAGACGGCTGCTTGATCGAGGGCGGAATTGCCGGTCGAGCGCATGGTTTGAACCGCGACGGCCCGCCCATTGGCATCGAACGAAACGCGGAAGCTGCCCGATGGCTGTCCGGCACCCCGCGGTTGTTTTGCTTCTGATGGATAACGCGGAGCGGGCGCGTAAACCAGCTTTGATCCTTTTAGCGGGATTTTCGATGGTGTCGCCGTTCGAGCCGGCGTTGCCGATGATGCCAGTGTCGTTACATGTGATGCAGCCGTCAGATTCTGCCAGCTCGCGGTCACGTTCGATGAAACCTGCGACAGAAGTGTTGCAGCCGCGGCGGCCGATCTGATCGTGCACGAATTGCTTCCGGCGCGAAACGTCGCCACGCCGATGAGCTCGCCTCGTTGATTGATAACCGGTGCGCCCGCGATCGTTTTCGATAATGCCGGCGTAACATCGAACCATTCTCCCGCTTCGTCGGTAAAGCGGCCGCTTATTTTCTCCTCCAACAGGACCGGGTTTGTCCGTTCGATCGGACTGAGAACGATTGCGACTTCGTCGCCAGCATCCGGCAGTGCGCTCGCGCTCGACACAAGAAACGGTACCGGATGGGTCGCGTCCGCTTTCAAAAGAACCAAACTTTGTGACGCAGTTTGGGTGAGGGCGCCCGAGACATTGTAAATTGCCCCGTCTGCGACTTTTGCCACGGCATTAGCTCCGCCTGTGATGACGCTGCGATCCGCAATGAATTTTCCGTCACCGGAAACGAAGAAGCCGTGACCGTTTGCACTCAAATGTCCTGTTTCATCGAAGACTGAAACAATGACAACGGCAGCGCGAATCCGTTGTGCCACTTCGATAAAAACGCTTGTCGGAGTCTGTGACCGCTGTGGCGTAGGTGTTGCGCTCGATTCAACCGGCGCCGACGTGGCCGACGTGGCCGGCGTTGACGCGGTAGAAAGGGGAGAAGGTTCAGGGGCGCGAACAATCGAAGTTTTGCGCTCACACGAGACAAGCATGCACAGAACGAGAATGAAACAAACCCCGCCGGCTCTCATTGTCTTAACGACATCCCGTGCCGGTCGCCGACTCAAGGATAAAATCAGCGATAGTGGTTGTGGCGCGCTTGGAGGGCGGGATCTGGCAGGTGAAGCGCCTGCCCTACAATCGATCGTTCGCGCGACGCAAAACTTGTAGAGCAACCTCCGCTTGGCGAATTATCTATCGTGGCGCCAAGCTCTTCTTTCGCATCGATGCCGCTTGAACAAGCACCCCGAAAAGCACGAGCGCACTGAACAACAAAATCTCGCCGGTCGGCGGCAAAGAGATCGCGCTCGTGATCAGATGGGCGCCAATCAGTGACGAGACAAAGATCAGCGCCCAATCAAACAACATGAGGAGCAGCACTGTTCCGATCAATCCTCCAATAATAAAAATCAGCCAATAATGCGATGCATACTGCGCGACGAACATTGCCACCAGACCGACAGCGAACCGGCCGCCAGCGATAAAACCGACCAGGCCAATCGCCAATTTCTGCAGAAAAAGTGCGAGTAACGCGCCGATGAACCCAAGCAAGATTGCGAAGGTTAATTGTAGCAACGGTGTCGGGTCACTCACGATGTGCGACGTCAGGGTTACGCCTGCAGCAAACCCAATCGCTGCCACGCAAAGCCAGAAGAGTTTGCGACCAAGCAACAGGACGACTACACCGATCGCAGCGCCCAGGATGGGGACGGAAAGATTCACGAATTGGCTTGGCGTATCACTTTTGTCATGTCGAGCGCCAGTCGAGACATCTCTTAATTTATTTTCTTGCCGGCCGTTAAGTTAGAGATTCGTCGACTCTGCTCGGAACAACAAATGGTAGAGAAGCCTCAAGATAGAGCGTGCCGCCAGTGGTCAGTCTATCTATCATATGATCTTTCACCGTCGCGGGTCGATGGGATCAGCTTTCATCATGGCGTCGCGTTGCGGTTTGAATTCATTTCCCGGCTTCCACTCCGGATATTTATCGCCGTTCGAGACTTCATAACCAACCTGAAAGAGTAGTTGCACGTCTTGCACGGCACCGGATAAATCCCAGTCAGGCTTTACCTCGTCGGAAACTTGGTGGTAATCGTGCAGGTCAAATTCGTCGGCACGTAATGGCGCATCGGCCGCGCGTGACAGCAGATGCTCGTTTTTCCCGATATAAAGTACCGGTACTCCAACTTTAGCGAATTCAAAATTATCTGCGCGATAAATGCTGCCTGCGGCCCTGCGCTTGTGCCCGTTTTGCCAATGCATCGTCCAACGTCGACATACCGAAACTCGTATCTTCTACGTCGCGCGTTTTCCCCCACACATTCATGCTATCGATGTTGATGTCGGCCAATGTTTTCATCAGCGGGTAGAGCGGATGGAGCGCGTAATATTTGGCGCCGAGCAAGCCCGCTTCCTCCGCGGTGGTAGCCATGAAAAGGAGCGAGCGCTTGGGCGACGGATTCACCTTCGTAAAGGCGCGCCCCAGCGAGATGAGCGTCGCTACACCGGATGCGTTATCGACCGCGCCGTTAAAAATCTGATCGCCGGACAACTCGGGATGTTTTCCAAGGTGATCCCAATGTGCGCTGAAAATTACATATTCGTCTTTCCATTTGGGATCACTGCCTTCCAATTTGGCGATGACGTTGTGCGATTTGAATGTGCGAAGCTCCTGTTTGATTTCAAAGTTGGCCTTTGCCTTCAATGCAACTGGCCGAAAGTCTTTGCTGATGGCGGATTTCTTCAGCGCATCGAAATCCTGTCCGGAATCAGCTAGCAATTTTTTCGCAACATCGAGTGTGATCCACGAGCGCACCGACACCGCGCCCGCGTTCTTGTCCGGCGTATCGAGCTCGAAATTTTCCTTCGACCAGCTGGTGCGCACGACCGAATAGGGATAAGCAGCTGGCTCCGTCTCGTGAATAATCACTGCAGCGGCCGCTCCTTTTTTTGCAGCGATTTCGTATTTGTAGCTCCAGCGCCCGTAGTAGGTCATGGCGCGGCCACCAAACATCTTGTCGTCCAGTTTGCCCGGGTCTTTTGCATCTGGAATGGGCGGATCGTTGATCAACATCAGGAGCGTTTTGCCGCGCACATCCACATCTTTGTAATCATTCCAACCATATTCCGGAGCGACGATTCCGTAACCGACAAAGACGATGTCGGAATTGTCGACTTTGATTTGCTCCTGCAACCGCGCTGAGGAAGCGACATAATCGTCGGGATAATTCAGCGCCATCTTTTGCTCGCCCACAACAAACGAGGCAGTGGGGGCGCTTTTTATACCCGCCAGCGGAACTTCCTGAAAATAAGTGCCGTCGGGATTTCCCGGTATTAACCCGATCGTCTTGAACTGGTCGGCGATGTATTTGATTGAAAGCTCTTCGCCTTTTGAACCGGGAGCGCGCCCTTCGAATTCATCGGAGGCGAGCATTTTGATATGGGCAAGCAATCCATCGGCTGTGATGGCATCAAGCGCAGGTTTTAGCCGGTCCGTTTCAGAATCGGCGGCGAATCCAATCTTTACCAACGAAAGGGCGATCAGGATGGCGATGATTTTCATCCATTTCTTTGTAGCGGCGGTCTCCGACCGTCGCAACCAGATGGATTCGGCGGTCAGAGACCGCCGCTACAGCTCGGAGCGGAGTGCCCAGATCGATGGCCCAAGTTATTTGTTTCCCGTCATCAACGCAGTGGAGGTGTTCCCTTCGCTGATCCCGATCTTTTTCAAAAAAGGCTGCACCGATTGTTTGCGCGCGAGAAACTTCTCAATCGATTCGTTGACATCGCGAGAATCGCCCATTGCGTAAATTTCATTTCGCAATCGCATTCCTGCCTGCTTATCGTAATAACCCTCAGGCGCGCTTTCAAAGACCGTCGCCATGTCGGCGGCGATCGCATCGGCCCAGGCATAACCGTAGTAGCCAGCATCGTAGCCATTGAGATGTCCGAAGTAGGAGACGAAGGTCGTGCTCGGGTCGATCGGGAGAAACACTTTTTCTAAAATCGGGTTCGAGATTCCAACGCAATCGTAGGATGCATTCTCCGGATGCGGCCCGTGCAATGCCAGATCAAGCGAGGCGAAGGCAAATTGGCGGCGATAAAACACGCCCGCAGTCGCGAGCTTGGCATCTTTCATTTTTTGGATGGTCTCCGCCGGAATTTTTTTCGACGGGTCACGGTAATCTGCCGCGAAAGAATCAAGCACGCGTTTATCCCAGACCCAGTTTTGCAGCATTTGCGAGGGAGCTTCGACAAAATCCGTGGGCACATGTGTGCCGGCGAAACGGGCGTATTTTGCGTGCGTCGTAATCGTATGCAGGACGTGACCGAACTCGTGAAACAGGATCTCGACCTCGTTATGACTCAACAGTGACGGCTTGTCTGAAGTGGCAGGCGGGAAATTGCAAAGCAATGTCACCGTTGGTCGCTGATATTTTCCATCCGGCAGAAGTTTACCGCCGATAATTTCGAACTCGGCGAAGTGATTAAACTTTCCGTCGCGTGGGAACATGTCGAGGTAAAACAAACCCAGGGGTTCGCCGGTCGCGGCATCGCTCACCGCCCAGAGCTGGAGCTGGTCGATCCATTTATAAGGCGCGGCGATTTGTTCGAATTTCAACCCGAAAATCCCCTGGTAAATGGCAAACATTCCATCAAGTACTTTCTGGAACGGGAAAAAATTCCGGAGCGCTTCAGCATCGACCGCAAATTTCTGCTTCTTGAGTTGGTTCTGATAGTAGCGCCAGTCCCAAGTGTTGATTCTGGGCGTAGCAAAAGCACTGTTACCGGATGGCTGAAGGTCCAGCTGCTTCATTTTCTGGAGCTCAGCGAGTTCGGCCGCGAACTTGGGCTCGATTCCGGCCACAAGATCATCGATGTACTTCTGCGCGGCCGCGCCATTCTTAGCCATGCGTGGTTCGGTTTGAAAATCGTCCCACGATTTATACCCGAGCCGGAGCGCGATCTTATTTCGCAGGTCCAACATTTTGTTTAGCAGCGGCACGTTCTTCTCCTTCGCGAGCGAATCGTGAGCAATGTAGAGCTTCTTTCGTGTCGCTTCATTCTTGGCGTTTTCTTCCACTGCGATGAACTGCCAGGTCACATTCGCGAGCACGGTGTAGGCATCATCACCGGTTTTGATCCCTGGCTTGGTGAAAAAATCCTCCGGCATCCCTTCCAACTCGGCTTTTGTGAAAACGACCGGCTGTTTCGTGTTGGCAATGTTCGTTCCAAAATCCGTGCCCAGCTTGGCCAGTTGTTTGCGCAACTGCTCAACCTCTTTGCGCTTCGGCGGCGGCAGAGCCAGGCCGGCTCGGCGATAATCTCGCATCGTTTCATCGAGCAACTTTTTGTCCTCACCCGCCAGCTGCGGTTTGGTCTCGGCGAAGGCTTTGATCGATTTGTATACGTTTTCCCGATAATCGATGCCCACAAACCATTCGTTCAATGTCTTGACGGCGTTTTCTGCGGCCGCGCGCATGTTCGGGTCGGTATGCGCTTCCTTAATAATAGTAGCCTTGTTCGCAATGTTATTGGCTTCGTAACCGAGGGTGTCGAGAGCGACGAGAGTATTTTGAAATGTCACTTTTTTCGGGTCGAGCTTGCCGATGGCATCGAGCGCGGCGTTCCCTTTTTTGATTGCATCCCTGGCCGCAACCTCAATTGCGGCGGGCGTTTGCTCCCAGTCTGGGATGGTGAGTTGTGCATTCGCCTTAGCGGCGGCGTCGCGATAGCTGTCGATGGATTTTAGGTCCTCAGCGTGCGCGACAACCGTGGTCCCAAGAATAAACAGCAGAACGTAACGGACGTTCATAGACGTTGAATCGGGTGACGGAATTGTGTAGAAGCGCGACGGTAACGCCAAATGCGCGATCTCGCTGAGAAATTTTTCGTCGCCTTCATCCCGCTTTTTGTCGCGATTGACCCAATCGGCTTGGTCGCGCTTTTTATGGCCCTTGGCCCCGGCGCGTCGCCGCAGCAACGCAAGCATCAGGCGTTTCTCGGAATTTTTACCGGTCTCGGCGTTGCCACCGGCTTTATTTTTCTCGGCAAAATCATTTTTTCGGCACTCGGAATCACGGTGGCCGATTTTCAAATCGCGGGTGGCCTCATCCTTCTGATTCTGGCCACGCGCGAATTGGTCACATTCGGCCCGCCCGATCGCGGCGGCGCGGACGAATTCGGGATCGTGCCGCTGGGAATGCCGTTGATCGCAGGGCCGGCATTGCTAACCGCTCTTCTCATTCTGATCGACACGGTTGGGATTGTGTTCACGCTCATCTCGCTGCTGGTGAATCTCGGCATTGTCGCCGTCGCGCTTTGCAATGCCGACCGTTTCAGCCGCTGGATGGGCAAGCAAGGTTTGCGCGGCGTCTCCAAAATCATCGCGCTCTTGTTGGCGGCGATCGCAGTAAGTTTGATCCGCCGCGGCTGGCAGATGCGTTAGCCGGTTTCAATGTCATCTAACAGACTATTGAAAACCACAACTGATGTCCGCGAAACAGATCGGAACATAGGGCTGTGCCTTGTGCGCCCAGCGGACGTGTTGTCCGCCGCTGCAAAGTCTATGTTCCGAATGGCCCGGTGCTTCAACAGTCTGCCCGGGCTCAGACCGATTCATGAGTGCCAACGGAGCAATAACTGCCCCACACCTATGATGACTGGTGCATTAGTGAACGAAGTAGAACCGGCTCCGGAAACTGTTGCTCGTCTTGTTCGAGCTGTATTGCTCAAATCGTTGCTGGAAATACTGATTCTTTGCCTTGTTCTGGGCATAGCTGGATTCAAGTATTTCAATCCGACGATACGTGGAGAGATTATGCAAGCAGACGCTGTGAGCGTGCGTGGTTGGGTTACCAATCCGCTGGCGCCACACGATCCAATTCAACTCGAGCTTGTGATCGACGGCCGCCCCACGGCAATCATGACCGCACTAGAAGTGCAGCCTGGACACGCGGTAAGTGCCCTACGTCGAGGTAGCGAGCATCCGTTCGAGTTTTCATTTCAACGTCTGCCAGCTGGAACGCATTCAGTTCAGGTTTATGCCGTCCAAACCACACCGGGTCGGACGCTGAGTTTGGTTCCAATTACACGCCGCTCAGAAACTTTCACGCTGAGTCCGGGTAGATGAATGCGACTGAGAATAGTGGCTCGTCTGACACCTTATCGTGGCAAGCGATCAACCTTGCCGAAATAATTTCGGTCGTTCTTTCCATTTTGCTAGTAGAATGGGCGCTCGCGCCTTTCGCGGTGTTACCATGGCTGCTTGGTGCCCCGCCGCTCCTTGCGTTTGCGCTGATGCTGTATTCGCATCGTTGCCGTGGCGAAACAGCTCAAATGCTGGGATTCGGCGGACGCTACTTTGATCGAGCGCTTCTTCTGCTTGCCGGACCAACGTTACTGGCAATCGCCGCGTTAATATTCGTCAGCCATGCAACGCATTCGCTTCATCTGCCGGATCGATTCTGGGCCAGGCTGAGCCTGCTACCTGGTTGGGCGCTTTTACAACAGTACGTGCTGCTGGGTTTTACCTACCGGCGGCTGCGCCAATTCCTTCACGCTAATCAAACCATCATCATAACAGCTGGACTGTTCGCCCTCGTTCACGCTCCCAATTATCCGCTGATGATTCTTACTTTCCTTGGCGGATTGATCTGGAGCTTTGTCTACGAACGCGCACCGAATTTGTTTGCGGCCTCGATATCGCACGTGCTGCTGAGTGCAACGGTTCTCATCGCGATCCCGGAATGGATCCTGCCAAGTATGACGGTCGGCTACCGTTACCTTCTATATCACAATTTCTGATTCGTTCTGATTCGGTAGGGGTGGCCGTTCGGGCCACCTACCGAAAGTGTCGATTTGTGTCTCTAGGTTGACACTCGGTATGGTGCCGGTACCGTACGGCTTCTATGAGGTTTCCTTTGGCGCTCACCACCAAGATCGCTGCGTACATCGTCGGCCATAAGATCCGTGGCACGAAGAAGTTCGCTACCGTCTTGCAGCTTGAGCCATTGCACACCTGTAACCTGACTTGCACCGGTTGCGGTCGAATCCGCGAATATTCCACCTCGCTCAAAGACATGATGCCGCTGGAGGATTGCCTCGGGGCGGCCCGGGAATGCAATGCGCCCATGGTCTCGATCTGTGGCGGCGAACCCTTGATTTACCCCCACATCGAAGCGCTTATTAACGGTTTGCTCGATCAGGGCCGGATCGTATACGTCTGTACCAACGCCATGTTCATGCGCAAGAAGATGCGCGAATGGCTGACAAAAGAATTGCGAAGTGCGGGTCCGAGCCGGACTGGCGCTAGCGGATCGCGGAGTGAACTCGAACTCAAGATCGATGATTTGGTCCGCGATGGTTTAGTTTCTGAGAAAGACGCGGCCGCAATCCGCAATCCGCAATCCGCAATCCGCGATCACGTGATTGCGCCCAGCAGGTGGATGTATTGGAACGTGCATCTCGACGGGCTCGAGCGGACCCACGATCTGATCGTCGAGCGCGAAGGTGTCTTCAAGGAGTGCATTCTTGCCATTAAAATGGCGAAAAGCCTTGGCTATCAGGTCGCAACAAACACTACCGTCTATAAAGAGACGGACATGGATGAGGTTGAGCAGATGCTCGATTTTTTAGCCGATCTCGGAGTTGACGGCCACACCATTACTCCGGGCTACGATTATGACGCGGCCAAGAAAGACATGGTGAAGCGGCTCAATCTGCAGCCGGAGAATTTCTTTCTCACCCGCAAAGCGACGGTCGAGAAATTCGTGCGCATGGAAGAATGGATGAATCGCTACACGTTTTTTGGGACGCCCGTCTACTTTGAGTTTCTCGCCGGTCATCGCGATCTGACCTGCTCGGCCTGGGCCATCCCAACTCGGAATTTGATGGGCTGGAAAGCGCCGTGTTATTTCATGACCGATACCGTCGGCACGCAGGGTCATTACAAGACTTACGCCGAGATGCTGGAGAAGGTGGATTGGGACAAGTACGGCGTCGTTAATGGTGTGGCGCGCGATCCGCGCTGTGAGAATTGCATGACCCACTGCGGTTATGAACCAACCGCCAGCCTCGGCCTTCAGGCAAAACGCGGAGACACCTGGAAGACGCTAAGGTTTAATTTTGGACCCAGACCTAAGAGCCGTGGTCGCGGCAACGAGATCGCAGTATATAACGGCGTCAGCTCGGGCAATGGGCACCTGACCGGGAAGCAGCCCGCCGCCGCCGAAGCGAAAGTTTCCTGATCACTGTCATGGCGACGAATTCGCCTAACCTGATTTCTTTGCCAAGCGCGCGGCTCCAGCCCGGCGTCGCCTACGCGGCTAACGATTCGCAGATCGCTGCGGCGATGGCGCAAGCCCAGGCAAATCTCTTGCGGCAGCAGAAACCGGACGGTCATTGGTGCGGAGAGCTGTTTGTCGATAGCACTCTTTGCTCGGATTACGTGTTGTATCTGCATTGGCTGGGGGAGGTCGACCGCGAGATCCAGGACCGCTGCACTCAACACATTTTGCGTCGCCAATTGTCCGACGGTGGCTGGAATATCTATTATGGCGGGCCCAGCGAAATTAACGCTTCGGTGAAAGCTTATTTCGCGCTCAAGCTCGCAGGGTATTCAGCCGATCTGCCATTTATGCGCGAAGCTCGCGCCAATATTTTGCGCATGGGCGGTATCCCGCGCGTCAACACTTTCAGCAAGCTTTATCTCGCACTCATGGGCCAGTTCCCGTGGAAATATCTGCCCACCATTCCGGTAGAAATGGTCCTGCTGCCGGAGTGGGCGCCGTTTCACATCTACAAGATGTCGTCCTGGAGTCGGGCCATGCTCATGCCTCTCGCCATCATCAATCATTTCAAGCCGACGCGCGAGTTGTCCGGCGAAAAACAACTCCACGAGTTGTATCCGCTCGGGACCGAGCACAAGGATTTCCGCCTCCCGCGCGATGAGCGGGTATTTACCTGGCGAAATTTGTTCCTGCGGGGGGACGATGCGCTCAAGATGCTGCATCGAATTCCCTGGAAACCGTTGCGTCGGATCGCGCTGGAGGAAGCGGAACGGTGGATGATCGAGCGGATCGGTGAGGGAAGCGACGGTCTGGCCGCGGTTTATCCAGCAATGCTTAATGCGTTGATTGCATTGCACGCCCTCGGCTACCCAAACAGCCATCCCGCTCTCATTAAAGCGAAGAAGGATTTCGAAGGATTGTTCGTCAACGATCCGGAAGATTTTCGAATTCAACCGTGTCTTTCGCCGGTTTGGGATACTGCGATCAACGTCATCGCGTTGGCGGAGAGTGGGCTGCCGCCCGAACACCTGGCGTTGCAAAAGGCCGCTGCCTGGTTATCGAGCAAGGAAGTTCGGATCCGGGGCGATTGGACGAAAAACAATTCCCACCCCGAAGCGAGTGGTTGGGCCTTCGAGTACAATAACGTTTACTATCCCGATACCGACGATACCGCGATGGTGCTGATGGCGCTGCGTCTGGTTCGGCCTGAAGACGACAAGCAGTACGAAAAGGTATTTGAACGCGCTCTCGCCTGGCAGTTGAGTTTCCAATGTCGCGACGGCGGCTGGGGCGCATTCGACAAGGGCGTGATCGATGGCTGGCTGGAAAACATGCCCTTCGCCGATCACAACGCCATTCTCGATCCCACTTGCAGCGACCTGACCGCGCGCACGCTCGAGCTTTTTGGTTACATCGATTTCGATCGCTTCGATCCTAGCGTGAAGGAGGCGCTACGCTATTTAATCAGGACCCAGGAAGACGACGGCTCCTGGTACGGGCGCTGGGGTGTGAACTACATTTACGGCACATGGCAGGTGTTGCGCGGGCTGCGCGCGATCGGACAGGACATGACTCAGGATTGGATTCTGCGCGGACGCGATTGGCTCGAGAGTTGTCAGAACGACGACGGCGGCTGGGGTGAAACTTGCGCGACCTACGAAGATCCCTCGGCGAAAGGAAAAGGCGACAGCACAGCTTCACAGACGGCATGGGCAATCATGGGGATTTGCGCTTGTGGCGATCTCAATCGACCGAGCGTGCAACGCGGGTTGCGTTATCTCCTGTCGACCCAGCAACCCGATGGTTCCTGGCACGAACCGCAAATCACCGGCACCGGTTTTCCGGGCGTGTTCTACTTGAAGTACGACATGTACCGGCAAAATTTCCCGCTCCTCGCGCTGGCCACCTACGTAAATTACAAGCGCAGCTTCGGCCATCCGCGGAGTTTCTTCCGCTGCGGTTGATTCTTCGTAGCACAGGCATCTTGTCCGCTACCGGACGGACTCGCCGTGGCGAGCCTGTGGGGCCAACGGGCATCTTGCCTGTTTAGATGGAGGGCGGAGCTCTGCGACGCCGGGCTTGCCGGTCCGGCCCGGGCTCGCGGAGCTCGCCCCTCCATGCCGCGACTGAACGCGCGCAACCATTTGCTCCTCGCAAAAAATAAATCCTGTTCAGCGCGCTAAAGCGATCTAACAGTAAAGATTATGGCTTACGAATTACCGAAATTACCCTACGCATACGACGCACTCGAACCGCACATCGACGCGCGCACGATGGAAATTCATCACACCAAACATCATCAAGCTTATATCACTAACGTGAATAACGCGCTCAAGGATCAAGCTGAGCTCGCGAAAAAATCGGTCGAAGATTTGATCCGTGATTTAAATGCCGTCCCGGAGAACATTCGCGCCGCCGTCCGCAACAACGGCGGGGGCCACGCCAATCACTCTTTCTTCTGGAAGATCATGGGTCCGGCGAAAGGCGGCGAGCCCAAAGGGAAACTGGCCGATGACATCAAATCAACCTTCGGCAGCTTCGATCAGTTTAAGGAAAAGTTTGCGGCTGCCGGTGTCGGTCGATTCGGGAGTGGTTGGGCGTGGTTGATTAAGAACAAGAGTGGCAAACTCGAAGTGATTTCGACGCCAAATCAGGATAGCCCGCTGATGGAGGGAAACACGCCAGTCCTGGGCGTCGATGTTTGGGAACACGCTTATTATTTGAACTACCAAAATCGTCGTCCCGATTACATCAAGGCATGGTGGAACGTGGTGAACTGGGACGAAGTCGCGAAAAATTACTGACCATCGCGTCCTGAATCCAGATTTGGCGGCGCGAATTCCGTTGCTGATCGTAACTGCGTTGCTCGGTGCGGCGACGCTGTTTACCGTCGTTATTAGGTTAAGCGAGGCGCTTGCCATAAGTCCGTGGGAGCCCGCCATTGCCATGGAAGCGATGCGCCTGAATACCGGGCTGCCCTTGTACGAAAATGCTCACGCCACGCACATGTATGGCCCGCTTCTGACGGTTTTTCTTGCCGGAATTTTTCGTGTTGCAGGGCTCAATTTGCTTGCTGGTCGAATCGGATTCTCGATTCTGGCTTTTGCCTTGGCCTTTTTGCTGAGCGCGATTCTCTGTCAATCGAGAACGTATCGCTTTATCAGTTTCATCCTTTTCCTGGCGATTAACCTCCGCACCAATCTGATCTTCCTCTCCGCGCAGCCCGACGGCGCGGCCGCGCTTTTCGGGGTAGCCGGCCTTTATCTTTGGGCAACGCGTTCAAATTTGTGGCAGCGCTCCGTCTACTCGATTGCTTTTTTCCTTTGCGCAACGCTTTTCAAGCAAACTGGCGCCGCCTTCGCCCTTGTCCCGATTGTCTACAGTTTAATCTGGAAACGCAGGCTTGGAGACGTTGCGATTTCGTTAGTGCCGGCGATGTCGATTGTGCTAATGCTCGCCGTAATACGTTTGATCTGGCCGCAGACTTTTTTTGGAATAGTCACCGTTCCCGCTTCCATCACCGTTAACTACAATCAGGCATTGCCAATCGGCGCATATTTGATCGCGACATTTCCCATTTTTGGCATCGCCCTGCTGGCTCGGGTTTTTTCACAGGAGGTAATGGATGTACGCGAGAGATGGATTTTGTCGGCAATTATAGTTCTGGTTCCGCTATCCGTTTGGACAACTTGTAAGAGCGGCGGCGGTTATAGTTCGTTGATGTTTGGTTACCTCGCGCTGACGGCATTTTTCGTGCTCAAACTCGACGCGATCTGGCAATGGATCGGGTCCCTACGGGGATGGCGAACTATTGTCTCGGCCATTGTGCTAGCGGCCGCGATACTTTTTTCTTTCCTTATCCAATTTCGTTGGGATTTGGCGTTGCTGCTCCTTCGGGCTGGTGATGAAAAATATGCCACTGCCGTCATTACGGCTCGGCGAGCGGCCGATCGCGTCATCAGTCCACAGGATCCGACCATTGCCTATCGCGCCAGCGGTTATTTCGGACGCTCTCTTTTCTTTGAGCTCGACACTCACCCGGTAAATGGCGGCTGGCCGAGCGAAATTCCAGAATCTTTGCGACAGGAACTCGCGCAAGCAAGATATGTGATGGCAGTCAGCAGTTATGTGCCGACCCCGATGTTTGAAGACGCGCTGGTAAAAAACCATTTCCAACCGATGGATGTTGCTGACCTGCGCGGCTCCTCCTACACCCTTTGGAGAAAGGGAGCGGAATAATTCGATGGCTTTCTTGAACGAAAATTATCTGAAACTCCAGTCCGGCTACCTGTTTCCGGAAATCGCGCGCCGCGTTCGCGAGTTCTCGGAACAAAATCCGGATGCCGCAAAGCGATTGATTCGTTGCGGCATCGGCGACGTGACCGAACCGTTGCCGCGCGCGGCGATCGACGCGATGAAAGCCGCAGTCGATGAGCTGGGACGCCGCGAAACGTTCCGCGGTTACGGGCCCGAGCAGGGCTACGAATTTCTGCGCAGCAAAATCGCGCAATTCGATTATCGCGACCGCGGAGTCGAAATCGCGGATGACGAGATTTTTCTGTCCGACGGCTCAAAGTGCGACTGCGCTCACATCCTCGATATTCTCGGCGAGCAAAACAAGATCGCCATTACCGATCCGGTTTATCCGGTTTACGTCGATACCAACGTAATGGCGGGTCACACCGGGCTGGTGCGGGCCGATGGTAACTACGAAGGCATTCTCTATTTGCCGTGCACGGTTGAGAATAATTTTGTGCCGGAACCTCCGCGTGAACACGCGGATGTGATTTACCTTTGCTTCCCGAACAATCCGACCGGCGCGGTGGCATCGCGCGAGCAACTAACGAGGTGGGTCGAATATGCGCGAGAACACAACGCGCTTTTATTATTTGATGCCGCCTACGAAGGTTACATCAGCGATTCAGCGATTCCGCACTCGATTTTTGAAATCGACGACGCACGTGAATGCGCCATCGAGTTCCGCAGTTTTTCCAAGACCGGCGGCTTCACTGGCGTTCGATGCGGCTTCACCGTTTTGCCAAAAAGTTTGCTGGCACAGACTGAATCGGGAAAAAAATTGCCGCTTCATTCACTGTGGCACAGACGATGGAGCACGAAATCAAACGGCGTGAGTTATCCGGTCCAACGCGCCGCCGAAGCTTTGTATTCGGCTGAAGGCCGCAAACAGGTCCGCGGGTTGATCGAGCATTACATGGGCAACGCGCGGATCTTGCGTGAAGCAGCGACCAGCGCGGGTTTGGGAGTACATGGTGGCACAAATGCGCCATATATTTGGGTGGAAACGCCGGCCGGCAAAACGAGTTGGCAAACCTTCGACTGGATGTTGCGGGAACTGAATGTCGTCATCACGCCGGGCAGCGGATTTGGCTCCAGAGGCGAAGGTTTTTTTCGCATCTCAGCCTTTAACAGCCGCGCCAACGCCGAGGAAGTCGCCCGCCGTTTGCGCGAGGCATCATCAAACCAAAAACAGACATCCGCTAAACATCCGCCTCCGCTGGGCTCCGGCGTGGCAGGCACCAAAAGACGGTAAAGTCGCCGCGAGAGATCCTTGCCGATCATTTGGGCCTCGGATTTCGTCATTCCTTACTGGATGAGAATGGTACGCGGAGCTGCAAACTGTTTTTGGCCGGCAATTTGACTGATCTCGGCGTCATTCCTCATCGCCCGCC
>QHPN01000102.1:0-14572 GCA_003219115.1 Verrucomicrobiota bacterium
GGTTTAAATGGGGTCGATTGCGGACGGGTCGAAGCGTTCACATCGCGGGCACCCATCCCGGTCGGGTCGATGAGTGGATTGATCAGCGGGCCGCCCGATTTCTTCTGATCGTTAACAACGTTGCGAATCAGATTGAGGCTGGGCAACGGCGGGAACTCGGTAATTAAAATCGCGGTTCGCAGCAAACGATCCACGTCAATATCGACTGGTTCGGGCAAATGTGTCGCGCCTGCCTTCACAATGAGCATTTGGCCACCGCGGACTCGAACCCTTTTTCCCGGTTGTTTGCTCAACCAGGCCTCGCTACTTCCTTCGAGAACAATCAGCTTGGTGTAAGTGCGACGATGGTGCTCAAACATGACCGTTGTCCCTGTGATTCCGACGGTGAGTGCGCTGCTGCGAATGCGTGCGCCGCCGGAATCCGCCGGCACACGCAACAGGATGGCTCCGTTTTCAACGTTCACGTTGCGACCATTCTCTTCGAAAGAAAAAATACTGTTCGCTCCTATCCGGGTAATGGTCAGATCAGCAAAGGTAAGTTCAGCGCGGGAATCGACGCCGGTGCGGACGGCACTGCCTTCGGGGACATTGTCGTTGAGATGCGCCGGTCGGGCCGCAGCATGCGGCGCAAGCAAATTTACATCGCGCGCCACCTGACTGACACGCGCTTCTTTTCTTTGCGCTGCGGTGAGCGACAAAACCGTGGCGGAACTGAATAGCACCAACAGGATCGCACGGAGCGCTGAACGGCCAGATTTCATGTCACGGTTCTTTCAGAATTTAGACGAATGTGTGAAAACGACCACAAAGAGATTTTCACCCGACCGCATCAGCACATGGTGCCAAGGTTAACGACAGTGCCGCCTTTTATTTTCGACATCGGTTCTAGGGCTTTACGAAAAGTCGTAGCGAGGTCTCCCGGTCTCTGCCCGGTGGGAGAGGAATAAGGCGCAGCCGTTTCTGAGAAAGTTCGCTCCGAGCCTTTGATGGTTAAAATATTTCTGAAACGTCCTTAGTTGTGAGCGTGTCATCCCGAACGCCGAATTTCTTCGGGGTGAAGGACCTCTCAACCGCTCTGGAGCTACCTAGCCAGCTTGTGTGAACTACGACCGTAGGTGAGTTCCCTCGCTCGCGCTCGGGGATGACAAGCATGAAGGGGGACCTGACCCAATTGCGTCGCCACTATCCGTCTTGTGGGCATCGCGATTGGCCCCGGAGCTGTGCGTCCAACTCGACCATAGTTGTAGTTAAACCGCTCTGGTGGACAACGGAGCGGCCGATCTACCCGCGGCACTCGTTTTGCCAGACGTTAATCGGATGCGCGAAGATCGTGACTAACCGCCAGGACCGTCGAAAGCCGGAGCTTGATTCAGCGGCAACGGATTATTTGCACCAGCTCCTGCGAAAGTACCAGTCCGTGATCCGTTCCCACCGAACCCAGTATAGTTGGCATTATTGGTGAAGACACTCGCGGGAGCCCTGCCGCCAATGGTAACTATCACACCATTGAAGATGTTAACGGTATTACCGGCGATGATCTTTGTGCTCGCTCCGCCCAATGTCACGTCGGCCACGAAATTGACGGTGCCGTTGCTCCCAGGGGAATACAGTTTCAACGTGGTGTTTGCCGACAACAAGCCATTGCCGACAGTAAGTACGCCATTATTTCCCAGCGCACCGACTTTGATGACATCGGCATGCGCCTCGATGTGATCCGCTTCGCCCGGTCCTCCAAGGAAGATCTGTCCGCTATCCCCGCTATGACGAATATCGATTGTGCCGCGGTCGGCCACGATTTTTCCGTTTATGCTCGCTGTACTATTCGCGCCGGTCGCCAAAATCGTGACTTTCCCGCCCGGTCCCGGAGCAGCAGCATCAAGCAGGGAGAGTAATTCGGAAGTGTTGGAAAGGTTAATGGCCACGCCGGTGGGTTTGCCGCTCTTCAACGCGATGTTGCCGCCGGTTGCGCTGCGCCGGCGCAACTTCGCCGAACCTCGATCGGCGGAGGAGACTTCAATTCGGGAATTTACGGCAATGGAATCGTTAGTTGAGGTCAGATTCACGATTCCGCCGTTGCCGTGGGGATCGAAAGGCGGTTGCACGTATCCGGTGGATGCCTCGATCGGAGCACCTATTTCGATCGGGCCGGCAGCCGTGACGTTGATAACTCCGCCATTACCGCCAGTGAATGGGCCATCGGTGTTGAACCTGCCACCGTTCGCCGTAATGGAAGTAAAGTCACCATCGGGCGCGACCACCAATCCGTCGAGCGTAATATTGAGAGTCACATTGCCGCCGCTGCCCGGCGCCGAAGGTCCCATCGAGTTTGCATTAAGGCCATTGGAGAACAAAACTGGAATGGCCGGCCCGGTGCTGCTGAGCGAGCCAACCGTCATGGTAAAGTCGCGCGGAGAAAAGGCATCGTTCCCGCTGCCGACGTAAATCGAGGAAACTCGCGACGTATTGATAAACGAAATCGTCGCTGCGTTGATGTTGTCGACGAGGACACCGGCGCCGAACTGGCCAGAGCTATTGTCGATGGTGATATTGCCGCCGGCGGTCATGGTGCCGGCGACGACTTGCGGAGCAAAAATGTCGCCCGCTGCCGTGACGCTGGAATCGGCTGAAGTGAGAATGCCGCCATCGGCGAAGATATTTCCACCAGCCGTGATGTTGCCGATTGAATCGTTATCATTCCTAAAAAGCCGAAGCAGACCTGTAGTTGACGTGATGTCGCCGCCTGCCGAAATGGAACCCCCGACTGCATCGATTCCGTTAGCTGCAGTGATACTTCCACCGGCTTGGATATTTCCCGCATAGATGCTGCCGGCGCTGATGTTTTGCCCAGCTTGTAGATCAGCGGTCTCGATCCCGCCCGAAGCTCCAATCGAGCCGACTGCATTGATGCTGCCGGAAAGAAGCGATATCCCGTCTTCGGATCGCGGAACATGCGAAGCGAGAAGGTTGATGTCGCCTTCGGAACTGAGGGCGAGATTGGGGCCGACAAAGTCGATGTTCGACGCCTGAATTCCGCCCTCTCCCGCGGCGAAACTCACGCTGGCGCTGCTGAAATCGAACGTGAACGGCTCGGAACTAACGAAATCTATGGTACCACCATGGCCAACGATAGATGCCCGGCCGACTGGACCCGCGACCGGTATAAACGAGAGTGTGCCGTTTGCTGTAAGATCCACGGTGCCGCCCGCGACATCCGGAAATTTGCTGGCGTCGAAGGTCACGTTCCCGCGAATAGAATTAATCGTTACGTCGTGCGCGGTAATTATGCCGCTCCCATTCAGGAAATCGCCCTGCGAAAAAGCGTTAAAGTTAGTTGCTGAAACATTACCATCGACCTGGACTGTGCCTTCTGAATTCAGGAGGAGATTGCCCGAGCCGCTGATCGGGGACGCAAGCTTCAGCGACACGGAATCGCCGCGCGCGTAGAAAAACAGATTAGGAATATTTTCAAAAGAAATTCCACTATCCAGAATGATCGATCCGTTTTGCGTCGCCAGCAGAACCGAATCCAGACCCGAAAAAGTCAGGGTACCGCCAGGCGGGCCGGTGAAAATTCCACCAACTCCGATCAAAGCGAGCTTGGTGATGCCAGTCTGCGAGACAGAAATGGTGGGGTTAGAAAGGAGCTGGAGATCCTGAAACTTGAAGACGGCAATGAAGTTGAGACTAAAGACAGATCGATCGGCTGTATCGAAACCACTGGCGGTATCGAATGGTCTGGTCGAGCGGAAAAACCAGAGTGAGCGTGTTCCGTCCAGTGGGGTGGTGCGATAGATTTTGCCGAAGTTGGTAACTCCATTTGAAGTAACGGTGGGAGGGCCGGTGTTAATCTGCGAACCCGAACCGAGCGGGTACGCGTCTGGTGCAGGAATTGTTTCGGGCGGTCCGAATTCGCTCGGCGCCTGCGCGTTTTCTTGTCCTGAGGATTGAACGTGCGTGAGGTCGTTCAAGATGATATTCGTCCCGCCCCCGTAGATCGCGAGGTTCGTTTCATACAACTCGCCCTCTCCTCGTTCCTCGTCTTGCTCGGCCTCCGTCTGTGCGATTAAATCTTCGCTTCCCATTTTTCCAAAACCTCTGATGAGGCGCGAAGTTTTCCTCAGCTGGCGAATGTCGACGTCAACCGGACTGGGCAAATTTTTGGCGTCAGGTTTCGTGATTAACATTTGCCCGGCATGGACCAGAACCGATTCACCGACGCGATTGGGAATAAAGATTCGACCGGTACCTTCGAGGACGATGAATTTGACGTAGGAATTCTTGTGGAATTCGAGCATTATCGTTGTGCCGGTAATCGCGGCAGTCACGGCTGCGGTATTGATTTTTGCGCCGCCGGCGTTCTTCGGCACCCGCAGCAACATCGCGCCATCAGTTAACTCAAGATTGCGTGTCCCTTCGGTAAAACTAAAGATCGTGTTCGCCCCAAGCCGCGCCAACGTCGCATCCGTAAACATGAGCTCAGTGCGCGACTCGGTACCGGTGCGAACTGCCGTGCCGTCACGAACCTGATCATTAACCAGCGCGAGCCGAGCGGGAGCCGCATTAGGCAACAACTTTACGTCGCGAACAATTTGAGTAACGCGCGCTTGCTTTAACTCCGCTGCATTGCTACCGAATGCGGCCAGGACTAAGCCCAGCAAACAAAACCCCCGAACCCCAGAAAACATGAGTCGGTAGTTTATTCACATAATCGCGGTAAAAGAAAGCTTTATCCTTCAGCGAACAATTGATTTTCTGGGGGCCGTTCTTGCTTTTGTTCTCGGTCGCGGAACTTAGCACAAGTGCCTGTATAATAGTTACTTCTACAATACGAGATCGCCCCATTGTTGGACTTTGTAAGTTTTACCAGACCGCCAAAGGGGTCGAAACCTGGGCTGGCGACGTGGCGAGTCATAGACCGCTGCATCAAGCATCAACGACGGCAGCGCCGAATCGCGCCGTCGTTAATGAGCCGGTGACTTTCTAAGGCGACCGCGAGGCGAGTATTCTGGGAGCGACGTTCGTGTCTACAGACCGGTGGCGGTCACTAGCATTAGTAACTCGTGAAGTTTGCGCAGACGCATGAGGAGCGGATGAATTGCGCGCAGTGGCGGCGACTCTGACTTTACCATCTCGACCAGGACTGGCATTTTCGAGAAGCGATCCTAACTGTGAGCTGTCAGTGATATGGATGGTGTGACGCATTCCTCCTCCCGACCGAGCTGATTGAGTTGGTTTTGCTGCGAGTTGTGCACTGGGGCTGTCAAACGGCGGCTGACCACCCAAAGGCTGGGTAGTCGCACCGGCTCCGGCGAACGTGCCAGTGGTGCTGTTGTTGCCGCCGTTACGTCCGCTATAATTCGGGACATTCGCAAACACATTTGCCGGACTCGAGCCGCCGATTGTAACTACCACGCCATTTTCAATTGTGACGGTGTTCGCCGCAATAACGGCGGCGGTACCAGAGCTATTCAGTGTGGCGTTCCCGACAAAATCAATCATGCCATTGCTGCCCGGCGCATAGAGATGTAGCAGCGTATTGGCTGAAAGTGTGCTGACGCCGCCAATTCGCAGGGTGCCGTTGGTGCCGAACACACCCACCTTCACAGTATCTGCAGCAATGGCAACGTTGGTGAGAGTAGTAATTCCGTTACCATCGATATAGCCTTCAAAGGTTCCCCCCACATTATAAGTCCCGCCGTTGATATTGATGGCAGCGGTCTTGGCTCCGTCGCTACCCAAGATTTGAAACAGAGCGTTGGTTGTAATCGTGGCAGTCCCGGAGACAGAATAATCCAGCGTAGCATCCGCGCCAATCGTGCCGCCGTTGCTGTTGTCGATTCTGGAGTCGAGACTGCCGTTAACAGTCAGAGTTGTGGCGGCTAGGTTAACTTCAGCAAAACCACCGATTGATGATCCACCATAGTTTAAAATCTGCATGAGAAGGTCGCCGGTAGAGATATTAGTCGCACCCACATCTACTTCGACATTTCCACCAATGGTGCCCGGGCCCAAATTTTGATAATTGCCGTTAGCTACCCAAAACAAGGTCGTACCAGGCGCGCTAATGTCCTGGGCTGCTTGTACGCTAATCACGGCATCACCCCCGACCGTGCCGGCCACATTCGAATAAATACTGGCTTCGAGTGCCATTGTATCAACGCCGGGAGTTCCGGTCGCGGTGGAAGCTGTAATGAGGTTCTGTGCATTAAGGACGGCAAGCGCACTTCCATCAATTTGTCCCCCACCATACAGACTAACAACCTCTCCAATACCCTGCTGCCCATTGATGTCGCCGGCAGCGTTCAACAGTATCGAGGCGCTGCCGACGATATGGCCGCCGTTTGTCGTGAAGATGTCGGCGCCGATGAATCCGTCGCTAGTGATGTTGCTCGCATTTACAGCCACCAGCGCATCCGAGCCGATAAATCCAGGGGTGAGAGGGCCGCCCGAGCTATTGAAGGCCGCTGCCTGTGTCTCGAAAAACATGCCGGCACCGGAGTGGAGATCTCCGGTTACGTTGAATACAAGTGCGCCGATATTTCCTATGTGTCCGCCATTCGCGCTAACAAATCCATCTAACTCGCCTCCCACCGCAATGCTATCGGCTTGGACGGTAACAATTGCATCAGTGCCCGTCGTTCCGCCGCCCCCTCCGTCATTACGGTTTGATATGCCGATCGCGGCATCGCCTTGAACGTTAAGAGTTCCGAGAATGCTGCAGAGAACCTGCGCGGAAGAACCGATCGAGCCGCCGTCACGATTGTTGATGAGAACATTCAATGAACCGGCGTCTAGATTAGCCGTGGTGAGGAAAATACTCGCATCCTGCCCGATGTGACCGCCATTTGTATTATCAATCGTTAACGACAACCCGTTGGAACCGTTGAGCGCCAAATTGCCGGCTGATAGCAGCGCGATCGCAGCGCTACCGGGAATATTGCCGCTCCCGGAGTTCGGGATCAGCAGAGATGCCTCGCTCGCGCTTATTGTCGTTGACCCATCTCCGCCGATGCTGATGTTTGTTCCGGCTGTGGCGGCGAGCCTTTGCGTGGTCACGTTGCCAGTCACTAGGATGGCATTCTCCCCATACAACCTGATGTCGTTGCTAGCCGAAATATCACACGCAAGCGAGAGGATTGAATTAGCGCCACGTGCGTAAAAATTTATGTCGTGGAAACCAGAGAAGGAGATCTCGGGTCCCAAAATGATCGGGCCGTTTTGCGTCGCCAAAAGCAAGCCCCCGATTCCAGCGAACGTAAGCACTCCGCCCGGAGCGCCCGATGTGATTCCATTGATCGCGATCAGGCCCAGATTGACTTCACCGCCGGCGGTCGAAACCGTAGGATTGCCGGTCAAAACCAGAGAATTGAATTTAAAACCGGCACCGCTGGTGTTGAATTGAGTGTCGAACCCGCTGGCGGTATCGAAAGCCGAAGTCGATCCAAAGATGAATGCCGAAAGAGGTCCATCCACGGACGGGCCTCGCCAAATTTTCCCGTAATCGGTGACGCCATTCGTTGTGATCGAAGGATCCGTTGTAATAGTCGTCCCGCTGGTGATGACATAAGGATCGGGTGAAGTAATTGGCGTCGGCGTCCCAAATTTGCTGGGTGTAGGAGATGGAGTAACGGTCGGCGTAGGCGTTGGACTCGAGAATGGGCCTGAGCCTTCCGCTTTCTGTGCTGTCACCGCCACATCAACCTTGTTTGGATCTCCCAGGATCACGTTTGTTCCGCCCCCGGCAATCATCAGATTAGTCTCCGACAACTGGCCCGATGTTTTCTGCTCGGATTGCCTAGTCTGCTCCAACGCGATCAGTTGCTCACTCCCCAGTGGCCCGAATCCGGTAATCAGGAGCGAGCTTTGCATGATCGTATGAATATCGACATCAGCCGCCTCCGGGATTTTTTTCGCGCCTAACGGCATGATGATCATCTGTCCTGCTTTCACCAGGGCCGACTCGCCGAGATGGCCGGGTAGAAAGAGGCGCGCTGTTCCTTCGAGGACGATAAACTTGTAGAAGGCGTTCTTGTTCTTTTTCGTTAACGGATGCGTCTCGAGCATCACCGTTGTGCCGGTAATTGCAGCCGTTACAGCCGAGGAGCTAATCCTTGCTCCACCCGCCCCTTTCGGAACGCGTAGAAGCATGGCTCCGTCCTGCAAATTCAGATCCCGGGTGCCTTCGCTGAAACTAAAAATCGTGTTCGCACCTAAGCGCGCCAGCGTCTGATCGGGAAACTTCAGCTCGCTGCGCGATTCCACTCCCGTCCGCACTGCCGTTCCATCACGCACTTGATCGCTTAGCGTTGCCGAACGGGCTGCGCCTCCGCTCGGCAGCAGTTTGACATCCCTCACGACTTCGGTGACGCGCGCTTCTTTCAGCTGTGCGGCCGGCGAAGCAACGATGCCGGCAACAATCAAAGTGAGGACAACAATGTTCCGAATCAAGACGCTTGGGCGGTTTCGGTGAGATGTGGCCATGCTCAGAATTTTAGAGTCAGGGTTAGGGCGCCACCCAGATTAGCCACTGAGTACTCAAACGCGCTGTGGTTCGATTGGTTCCAGGCAAAATTAGTCACCGCGCTCACCGTCAGCCAGTTGCGAATCCGATAATCGGCGCTGAGGGCGATTAGTTCGCTGACATCGGTTCGGTCCCCCTCGTAGTAGGGCTTAACAAGCAGTCTCCCAATCGCGTCGACTGAGAAGTTGCGACTGAATTGCACGTGGTAGCCGGCATACAGTTCGAAATCGCTGCGCTGCGGGGCACTCGGATTGGCCGCAAAGCTTAAATCCGCAAGCGCCCCGAGGTTTAACTGCATGGCGCGTCCGAATGGAACCGGGAGGTCAGCACTGGCCACAATCGAGTGATTGGCAAAGAACTCATTCCACTCATCGTCGGTCAGTCGATTGTAATCGTAACGCAGCCGTAACGTGAGATTATGATACTTCGGAAGGTAATAAACCACTCCGGCGATGGCATCGAAGCTGGTGAAATTAAACTCACCAAGCCTGTTGTAGTAGAATAGTTGCTGTGCGGCAATGAATTCGCCGTAAAGCGTTTTCACGAGTCTGGGCTGGTAGGCAAAGACAAAGCTCGGCGCGAAAACCCCGTCGCTAACTTCGCCACTCGGAGTCAAGGCAACATTTGAAGTCCAGTAATACGGTGCAGAGGCCGAAAAGGTGAAGGGCAGATATTCTCCCTGACGCTTTAGAATCGCCTGTACTCCGAGGTCGGCATCGTTGGCGCTCGGAGCGGCGTAACCGAATGCGCTCGCACTTTGGCTGATCGGTTCGCCCGGACGAATACTCGGTTCCGATCGAAAAATCTGCGAGCGATCAACGTCCTGTGAGGTCTGCCCCTGCCCGAATGCCTTGTCGCAAGCCAGCGTTCCAATTAAGAAACACAACACGATTGCGAGGTTGCGGCGGGTCATTGGCACAAGGCGACGAAGCAGCATTTCTGATTAACTTTGCTGCTTTCGTCAAGTTAATTGCGGAAAAACAAGGCGTGCATCCGCTCTGCAGGTAGGGGCGGTTCACCTGAACCGCCCGCGGGCGATTGGGTCAATCGCCCCACCTAATTGTCCCGCTGAAAGCGCGCCTTCCCTCGCGTAATTTCAAAGCCCTAACAAACTTCGTTGCCATGGCACCAGCAACCGTTCGGCGCACGCGCTATCTGCCGCAATAGCATCTATGGTCGCCCGCGGAGCGATGAAAGATGGCTCGATCTTAAGTTCGTGCGCGGCCTGGTCACGTCGTTTGCGCATCGCCTCCGCCGCGCGTTCCATCTCTCGCGTTGGCCGTCCTCCTCGTCGCCTCCGCGTTTCCGGCCACGCTTCTTCCTTTAAGGCAAGCGCATCTTCTATCGTCGCCCGAAAATCGCGCGTTCGCCGTTCTGAGAAATGACGAAATTGCGGCGTTTCGCCGCGCACGGCAGCACGTGCAATCTCGAGCAGCTGGTCGTTTCGCAAAATGTGGAAGGAGGGCCGGTCGAAACTCTGCGCTTCGCGATCGCGCCAATACCAAAGGGCGCGCAATACCGCCGCTTCCCGGCCACGAGTCAGGCCCGAGCCGCGGACTCGCCATATCTCTTCCATGTCGCGTTCTCGATCGACTGCAGCCGATGCCATCGCGCGCTCACACGTTTGCTGGAACCACTCCAGTCGATCGCGCCCGATCAGTTCCTTCTCCAACTTCTCGGCCAGGGCGAGCAGGTAATGCGTGTCGTTGCGCGCATATTCCTCCATCTTCTCGGAGAGCGGACGTAATGCCCAGTTCGCCTTTTGCGAGCCTTTAGCCAGTTCAATTCCAAAATATTTCTCGACCAGCGCTGCGTAACTGAATTCGCGCACACCCAATAATCGCGCCGCGATAACCGTATCGAACACTCGTGCCGGCCGGAAATCCAAAGCGCGCCGAAGCAAGCGCAAATCATAATCGGCGCCGTGGAGAACGATTTCCTTGCCCGAAAGTGCATTGGCTAATGCGCTGAGATCGGTTCCGGCCAGCGGATCAACCAGGAAATCGCCGTCCGGTAGGCTTACCTGCAACAGGCAAAGTTTTTCGCGGTAACAGTGCAAGCTATCGGCTTCAGTGTCGATGGCCACGCGGCCGTGCGGATCGATATGAGAGATTAGTTCGCCTATCTGCTCTGGGGTTGAGATCATGCCTTCGTCCAGTGACGAATGAATGACGAAATCCGAATTACCCGCGGAATGCTGGGTGCCCCGCTCCGTCATTTGAGGATTTGCCCTTCCATTATCATTCAATCGAATGCAGTGAGTAACGAAGGAGTGCTCGGATATAAGCGTTCATTCGTCATTCTTCTCTCATTTCAGTCCGCTTAACAGTAATTCCGCGTTCGTTTTCGTTGCCTGCAAATTCGAGATCAGCGTTTCCATCGCTTCAATCGGCGGAAGCGCGGCCATAGTCTTGCGTAACACCTGCACGCGTTCCCATTCATCCGGGTGATAAAGCAAATCCTCGCGGCGCGTTGCCGTTTGCAGCGGTTGAATCGCCGGATACAAGCGCTTCTCCACCAGGGCGCGATCGAGATGCAACTCCATGTTTCCCGTGCCTTTGAATTCTTCGAAAATGACTTCGTCCATTCGGCTTCCGGTATCGATCAGGGCGGTTGCGACAATCGTCAGGCTTCCACCTTCTTCCACATTGCGCGCCGCGCCGAAAAAACGCTTCGGCTTCATGAGCGCTTTCGATTCCACGCCGCCCGACATGATCCGACCGCGGTTGGGCTGTAAACTATTGTAGCCGCGCGCAAGGCGTGTAATGGAATCGAGGAGGATGACCACATCCTTTTTCAATTCTACCACTCGTTTCGCGCGTTCCAGCACCAGTTCGGCCACCTGGACGTGCCGAAAAACGTTTTCATCAAAGGTAGAGCTGTAAATCTGGCAATCGACTTCCCGTTCCAGATCGGTTACTTCCTCGGGTCGCTCGTCTACCAGCAAAATAATCAGCGCGATTTCCTTCAACAAAATCGTTTTGCCGACGCGCGGCGGCGACACAATCAAGCCCCGTTGACCCCGCCCGAGCGGAGCCAGCAAATCGACCGCGCGTGCACTCAATGATTTCGTCGTGTCGTTCTCCAGCATGATTCGCCCTTCCGGATATTGCGGCGTTAGTTTTTCGAAATCGGTTTTTTCGCTCCACTCCGTGACCGGTGCGCCTTCCACCGTAATGATTTCGTCAAGAACGAGCGTTTTCTCGCGATCACGCGGGAGCCGCAATTTTCCTGCGACCTGTTGGCCTGGACGCAGCCAGAATTTTTGCAGCAAGGCGCGCGGGATGGCGACGTCTTCCGGAACGGGAAGGAAATTGAGCTCCGGCCAGCGCAGAAATGCCAATGAGTCGCCGGGGTGATCGATCAATCCTTCTGCTGTGACGGTCGACCCGGCCCCCAGGGCAGCGCGCGCGACATCCAGAATCTGATAATGCCGTGTCCGCGCGGCGTGAGGATGAATGCCAAACTTTTTCGCCAACTCCACTAATTCTTCCGGCGACATCTTATGCATTGCATTCAAGTCGAGGGTGGTGGGGCAAGTTTCCGACTTGCCTTCTTCATCAGATCGCAAGTTAGAAACTTGCGCCACATCTGTAGCCGCCGACTCCGGCTGACGCGCCTGTTTGCCGCCATCGCCGATCCCAGCTACGGGCTGATCTTTTTCTTCGCTGGGGTCTCCCGCCCCAGCTACCGAATCTTCCCTAGCCATAAGTCCGTTAAGAATCCTGCCTGCTCGGCCAACAGGCCCTCCGGCCCATTGTTCCAGATTACGTGATCCGCCAGTTTTACTTTTTCCGAGAGCCGCATTTGCGCCGCAATAATTGCCGCTGCCCCGTTCTGATTCAGCCCTGTCCGTTGCATCAAGCGCCGCATTTGGATCTCCTCCGAACACGCCACCAGCACCACGCGATCGCAAAGTTTCTCTCCACCGGTTTCATAAAGAAGAGGGATATCAGCAAAAAAATATTGGTTCGATTGGCGATGCTTTTCCGCTTCGCGGCTCCAATGGCGGCGAATTGGCGGATGAAGAATTTGTTCGAGCTGGCGCCGTTTCTCGGGCGCCGTAAAAACAATGGCGCGAAGTGCGTCCCGATTCAACTCTCCATTTTCAGTAAAAACCCCATCACCAAATGTCCTACGGATTTCGGCAAGCACGTTCTTATCCTGATGGGTAAGCTCGCGCGCCATCAGATCGGCATCAAAGAACGTGGCGCCTGGCAAAAGCTGGCGCAGGCACTTTATAAAGGTTGATTTACCGGTGGAAATCCCGCCGGTAACTCCGATCGCTGGCATTCCGCAACGTAGCACAGACATCAACCGCCTGTCCGGCTCGGACCTGTGGGGTAAACGGGCATCTTGCCCGTTTTCTTTGCTTCCGTGAATACGCAAAGGCAAAGACAAAAGGTCGGACGCAGACGACGACCAAAAGACGAGAAACGGGAACCTGAACGAGCTAACGACCACGGGGCATTCAGACTTTGTCATTGCACCGGCGCCACCGCTGCGCCAGCGCCGTTAAACGCGCTCTTAACCGGTTCTCGCGAGAGCAAAAGGATCGTAAACACGCCCAGCACTGTTCCGAACGGCATAAAAAGACATTCGCAACAGGCAACAACAAAAACGAAGAGGTAACGTTTGCGTTGCCCGAGAAATCTTCCTGCGATGATAATGCAAATGGCGAGACTTTGTCCGACAAGAAAAAAGGAACCGCCCAGAATGATGAACAACCAACCGATGAATGCCGGCGGCGCTTGATTGCCCGAAAACCCGCCAAAAACCATCACCAGACCGATGGTCAGATGAATAAGTGGAAAACAAGCGAACAACGCAGTAAGCCCGCCAACGATGTAGTGAAATATCGCGAGCAATTGCAGGTGTTGTTCTTCCTGAGGAGTCAACGGCATGACAAGACCACATGACTACGGACTACAAGACCACCATAGCGCGGAAAAGGACACAGCTCGAATGACGAAGCATTTCGAATGGTCAAATGCTGAACCTGAGGCCCGTGGCAACGCACCACGAGCCCCAACAGAGTCAACGTCTACATCCTAGAGCACACCAGCAGGCGTATCCTGTTCGTTGTTCGACTGCCTGTTCGAGTCGAAGTAACTGAAATCCGTTGAAAAAGATATCGCGGTAAGTGTCTTCTCCGAAACGGAAGTAGTCTCTAGGATGTCGATGAACCGGAAATCCATACGCTGGCGAAGTGATCAACATGTGACCACCGGTACGGACTATACTAGCCATTCCCCAGACGACTCTGAACGGATCGGAACAGTGTTCGAGCATTTCGCAACAGAGAACGGTGTCGTACTGTTCCTTCGGAAGTACTCCTGGTGTCCACAACAGTTTGGCATCGACGACAAGATCGACATCTGGTCCAGCTTGCTGATCTACGCCTAGGTAGCTCTTCGCGTCCTTGAAGCAATCTCGGATTGTGCCATTGACGTTGTAGGAACCAATCTCGAGAACATCCCCAGCTTCAAATGCGAGTTCCTTTCTCCAGCGCTTGACGAGTGCGAGTATTTCCTTGATCATTACATTTGCCTTTCAAGAATCGCGTCTTACCTCTCCTTCCGACCATAATCCGAAAGATTACTTCGAACATCTAGAAATCGTCGCCCTGCATGATTCGTTACTGCAGGCGCTAGGTTCTCGCTGGGATGATTACCTGTCTCTACCATCGGGTTGGGCGGAAAATGAAATAACACGGGAAATTCGGTCATCGTTGATCGCCATCCTCAAGCGGGACTTCGGCGAGGCCCCGGCTCAAAGATCCGCGCCTCTGCCGACTCATGCCACTCTGGTTTCCGATCTTCGAAACTCTGTCAGCAGAAGCCCACTTTGTTCTAACCGTTCGGCATCCGTGGGAAGTGGCGGAATCGCTCGAAAGGCGAAACGGCCTGAAGGCTTCAAAAAGCTTTTTGCTTTGGCTAGACCATATGTTGCAAGCGGAGAGCGCCACCCGCGGATATAAGCGGATGTTTGTCGCGTTCGATGAAGTGCTTCCGGTTACAGAAGGAGTTGGCGGTCGATCCGCTGTTGCGA
>QHPN01000102.1:14628-17552 GCA_003219115.1 Verrucomicrobiota bacterium
AGAAGTTCCATCCCTGGTCATTGACGTTTATGACGCTATTAAGAAAGGGGACAATTCATCGCAATTTGTCGCGAAGCTTGACGGACTGATGCGGCAGTTCGTCTGTAGCAGGGAGGTTTTCTCTCCACACCTGGAATCTCTCGAGACCGAGCTGGTTCATCTCGATAAGCGGATTGGAGAGATAGAACAGGCCGCGGACACGGCAGGGACGACCATGCGGCTGGAAGTCTTTCATCCGGTAGCGGAGGATATCGTGGCTCCGAATCTCAGGCGCGCTATTTCAACAGCGGTTCCTGGGACCGCCTGATCTTGGATTTACCCGCCGGCAAAGAGAAATCGGCGTGGCCGTTTCGAATCGATCCCGTCACCTGTCCGGCCTTGATCGAGATTGCCGAAATCGCACTGAAAGACCCGGGCAGCAGTGAGATCTTGTGGAACGCAACCGCACAGGAAGAATTCAAGGCGTGCAAGATTTTAGGCACTGCAGCGCGTTTGCCGCACAATAAGCATTTACGAATCCTGAGCTTCGGTGGCGATCCACAACTTCTCCTGCCCTCCTCGACCGCAGGGTTGAATGCAATGTCACTGCGACTCGAAATATTCCTGCTGGTCAATCGTGGGACGAACACAATCAGGGAATGTCTCGCGACGCTAAATGGGACAACTCCGACCTGACAACCTCTGGTACGTTTCTCAGGTATTCGACAGGCTCCGCTGAATACGGAATTCTCGCTGGAAACAATGACGGTGTAGGCGCCCGGTTCCAGGGTGAGGAAAAGAACAGCCTCGCGATCGTCGGCCAGATCACAACCGGCGCCAACAATGTCCGACGCATTCGATTTGTTCTCCAATTACCGTTAGACGCAATGAGCTGACTACAAAAAATAGAGATCTACACGCAGGTCTTGGAATGGGCCGCGGAACACCAAATGCCGCCAAATAGACTACGTGACTACGGACAATGGACTAAAAAGTAACCATCGTCGATCTCATACTGAGATGCATAACGTACGGCTCCAGGAAGCGCTTGCCATGATCTGCCGATTTGCGATAACATCGCGTCTTCACTCCTCATGAACGCTTTCCTCAAAACTATGTGGCCTCGTCGGCAGCCGCGGCGATGCAGCTGCCTCTTAGCCATCGCCATTTTGTTGTTTTCTCTTTATCCTGTCTCAGCGGCCAACCAGGTGGTTACCGACCCTGGAGATAACGGAGGTGGCAATCAGCTTCGTGCGAAAATCAACGCCGCTCAAAGCAGTGGCGGGGGCACTATCACTTTTAGCATCGGCACCGTTACCATCGTACTCGCGAATGGCGTGCTGCCGACGATCACTACGAATGTAACGGTGGATGGCGGCGGCAAGGTCACCATCAGCGGTGCGAACACATCGTCCATCCTGGCGGTCAATTCAGGCGCAACGCTCACGCTGAACAACCTCACCATCACCAAGGCGCTCAACGCCGGCAGCAACGGCGGCGCAATCCAAAACTTCGGAACGCTCAACATCAATAATTGCATGTTCACAGAAAACCAAACCAGCGCCGCCTTTAGCGGAGGGGCAATCTTGAGCTTGGGACCGCTAAATATCACCAATAGCGAATTCGCGTCCAACCGTGCCGGAAATGGCGGCGCGCTTTACCCGCGCTTTGCCCCGGCGGTAACAACGATCACTGGTTGCAATTTCCACGATAACTCGACGACGAACACGACCAATGGCTGGGGCGGTGTCATGTTGATCTGGGACGGGGCGCAGGTCACCGTGCAAAATAGCCAGTTCACCAACAACACGGCGAATAGCGGCAGCTTCTCATCCAGCACGATCGATCGGGGCGGCGCGGTCTATGTCACATTCAATTCCAGCCTGACGGTCGGCAACAGCCAGTTCGCCGGCAACTCCGCTTTCTTTGGCGGCGCGCTGTACGTCGATCCGGGCGGCAGCCTGACGCTGACGGGCAGCGACCTGCACGACAACTCCATCGGCGTCTTCGACGGCACGCAGGGCGGCGGCGCCATCTATAACGCCGGCAATCTGCTGGTAGATACTGACCAGCTGCACGATAATCACGCCGACGGGGCGGGCGGTGCTATTGATAATATTGGCTCAGGCTCCCTGATCGTTCGCAATACGGTACTGCGCCGCAACCAGGCAGATGGCGGCGGCGCTATCGAGAACGATGGCAATGCCACAGTCCAGACCAGCACGCTGGCCGACAACATCGCCATGTTGTACGGTGGCGCCATCGATGCCGCTGATCGCACCGACACAACTAAAGCACTGACAGTCACGGCCTCCACGCTCAGCGGCAACAACGCTGCCTTGCATGGCGGCGCAATCGAGTCGGAAATGCAGCTGACGCTCATCAACGTGACCATCAACGGCAACTCCGGCCCGGAGGCCATCGACCACTACGACCGGCCAATCACGCTCACCAATGCGACCATCGCCCAAAACACCGGCACAGGGCTGAGCCTGCACGGCAGCGCGGCGCTCCTGCTGCGCAACACGCTGCTGGCGTTCAATGCGGGCGGCAATTGCTCTGGCACTATCACTTCCAACGGATTCAATCTTTCCGACGACACAACGTGCGGCTTAACGAATACAGGCGATCACCAAGGCCCCACTTTCAATCCGCTACTAGGTCCACTTCAGAACAATGGCGGCCTCACCCAAACGCAACTCCCGCAAGCGGGTAGTCCTGCCATCGACGCCGGCACCGGGTCGGGCGCGCCCGCCCGCGATCAGCGCGGCTACCTCCGGGCTGGGGCTGCCCCGGACATCGGTGCCGCGGAATTCGGCGGCACCATTCCAGTTAGTCTCGCGAATATTTCGACTCGTGGTTTTGTTGGAATCGGTGACAACGTCATGATTGGCGGCTTCGTTGTTACAGGAAATGGAAACAAGTTAGTGCTCTTGCGCGCTATT
>QHPN01000103.1:0-12303 GCA_003219115.1 Verrucomicrobiota bacterium
CTTCGGCGGGATCGCGCGGTGCGCCCCAAACGCGTCGCTTTCGCGCAGAAGTGGATGGACACGCGAGCTCCCGATGTTCAGAAAAGTCGAAAACGGTAGCGTATTCCGTAACGAGGCCCGATATGCCTCGTAGCGGTGTGGTTAAGAGCCAGCTGCTCTGCCAATTGAGCTAACGGTGCAAAATGCCTTTTCCCAGCCAAATGCCGTACTCGCGCGACAGCTTTTGTCTAACGCGCGAACCTACTCTCGATGGCGGGCCCAAACGCGCTGGCTGAAAACGTGCCGCTTACTCCTGCGCTGCTCCGGCTCGATCCAATGTTCGATCCGCTCCGCAACCATTCGCGCTTCCAAAACTCTGGGAAGAGAAACCAAGGTGAGCTCACGCAACTTTTTCGGAGAGCTGAAACGGCGCAACGAACAAAGGACCCTGTTAAAGCCGAGCATAACGTTTGACGTATTCCTACTGCACCGTAAGGACGAGGTCATTGCCAGTACCGCCGTGATAGCTGGCTTTGAAGGTATTGCCGCCGCTGCTGAAGATCGCACCATCCGCCAGGTTGGCGAAGGTGCCGCTGATTGGGTTAGCTGAGACATTGTTGATCGCAGTGAAGACCGCGCCTGGTGCCAATGTTCCGGTGGTTCTATCCACGAATTCAAAGGTGACACCGCTCTGAATGATAACTCCCAGAGCGGTGACCTTTCCCACCGCGGGAGTAGTCCGGACTAAGACACATTCATAAGTCGAGAGCGGGTTAAACGTCAGGCTGTTATTGATACTAAGACTGGCTGCGGTTCCCGCCGTGCCCGGCAATAGAACAGCTCCGGCGACAACTCCATTGCCGATATTGACGGCGCCGGTAATCGTCCCGAAGCCGCTGAGGAAACCTCCGTTGACCTGGACGGGCCCAATGCCCGTGCCCGATCCGCCCTGGTTATTCACTGTTAGATGCCCGCGTGTGATGATGGTGCCTCCGGTGTAGGTATTGCTGCGAGCGAGAACGAGCTCTCCTGTGCCAGTCTTCGCCAGCGAGCCACCGATGCCTCCATTGGCGCCGCCATCCTTGATCGAGCCCGAGAAGTTCGTGTTCTGATTATTGCTGCCAACCGTCAGTTTCCTACTACCAAGGAAAACACGACCGTTACCTTCTATCGAACCGACCGTCATCCCGGGAGCCGCGTGGCCGCTGATGTCCAGGCTGCCGTTCCCGAAAACCTCCACGCGGGCGGTGCCGCCTCGCGAAGAATCGACAAAATCAAGCAAACCGCCCGGGCTTCCGCTGCTACCGCCATTCGCTATGAGGGTGGCCTTGCCCGCGTTACCGCGGAAAAACGTCTCGGCGTTGAAGGCTCCGCTGACTGCGCCGCCATTAGTAGTGATCGAGGCGTTGCCAGCAGTCGAGCCTGTGTCGAATGCGATGATTGCGCCACCAGCACCGCTGACTTTGCCACCTTCGTTGATAAAAGTCGCATCGCCAGCAGTCGAGGTGTTGAGGAATGTCAATTCTCCGTCATTACTGAAGGTGGCATTGCCAGCGCTCGAGCTACCTCCAAAGGCGATAGTTCCCGTGTTTGTAAACGAAGTTAAGCTTCCCGCCGTCGCGCTGTTCGTGAAGATGATCTGTCCCGGGCCGGGTGTGAAATTCTGCACGATCCCCGAATTGTTAGTGATTCCTTTGCCGCTGATGGTCACCGTCGGCGCCTGGTTGCTGAGGGTGAATGGACTCGCGCCAGCATTGAACACGATACCGTTCACCTCGGTATCGGCTGTGAAGAACACTTGTCTTATATTGGACAATGCGAACGTGGCAGTGTCATCCGCCGCGTTAGGAATAGTAGCAGGCGTCCAGTTCGCCGCCGCATTCCAGTTCCCTGAGCCGGGATTCGCCTTCCAGGTAGCGCTCCCTGCGAAAGCCGCCGTTGCCACGAAGGATATCAGCACGACGACTCCCCGGAGGACGCTCCCCCTGGACAGTCTTGGAACAGCGAGTGGAGCGGAAACAAGAATAAGAGCGATGTTTTTCATCACGGGTTTTGTTAGGGATTTCAGGTTCATGGGCAGTGAGTCCAATGAGATTTCTTGCGGGCTTGAGCTATCGCGAGGCTTGAGGCTCGCCGTAAATGAAATCATCCATGACGACGACATCGCGGGCGGGCGTTTTCAAAATCCTATTGCCAGAGGTAATTCGAACTAGAAAAACGTTAGCTCTGTCAAATTTAACTCCCAAGAACGACAGGCTTCCGCGCGCCGTAGACCCCGGCAATACGTTCTGGCTTAAGAGCAGATTGCCTCCAACATCGAAGTATTCGATCGTCGTGCTATCCTCAGAATTCACGTCCGTGAACACGGCGCCAAATGCGTTGACCGTGGCCGACTGGGCAGTCCCAGGGATAAAGAAAAGTGTTTCCGTGATGTTACTACCCAAGGCGGTGAAGAGCCTCTGGGGACTAAACGTGCTAAATAGCTCGGGATAGACCGGATGGATATTTCCAAATCTGACCGGAGTGTTTGTTGGATTGCTACTATTGGCGCTCACCTGAAACCCTGTTCCTAGGGTGAAGAATACGGCCCCACGCGGCGAGTTGCTGTTGAAGAAGTTTGGCGGCATCAGGTTCGGCGCGGCGAATTGATCTGGAACCCCGTCCCAGTTAATTTCACGGCGACCACTGGCAAATGTGCCGCCAATTCCGTTATTGTTTCCCAGAGAGGCCCTGAAGGCGTCTACCTGCGTCTGGATATCCGCTGGAGTTGCACCGGATGCTTCAAACACCTGCGGAGCAGCTGAAGCAGTCAGTGGGTTGAAAATGAGTGTTAAGCCAAAGCTGGCGATCGCTAGCGAGAGTTGATGTTTTTTCATAATATTTTTCTCCATTCTTTAGGTTTCGGTGTAACCGAAGGTAGGTTCAGTTTAGTTTCAGGTTTAGTTGGTTTATTCTGTTAAGTTGTTTATCGCTGATCAGGTGAAGGCTAATGCACAACCGTCAGCGTGAGATCGTTGCCGTCTCCGCCTCTATAATTGGCTTGGAAGGTGTTGCTGCCTGCGGTGAACGTTGAGCGGTCGGCTAAGTTGGCGAAGGCGCCTGCGATCGGCTTCGCGGAGGTATTAGAGACAACAATAAAGACTGTGCCGGTCGGGAGCACAGCGGTGCCAAGATCGGTAAAGGTAAACTGCGCGCTCCTATTAATGGTGACGCCGTTGGCAACGACTTCGTCCGCTACGGGCGTGCTACTGTTGATTACAAATTGGTAGGTCGCGCGAGCATTGAATGTGAGCTTGCTCTGCATGGTTAGAGTGCCCGGTATGGTCGCACTGCCCGGCAACAGGGTTGCGGCGCTCATTCCGGTTGCGACGTTCACCGCACCGCTGATTATGCCCGTGCCACCGAGTATGCCCGCGTTGACCTGCACCGAACCGGTGCCCGTGGCGGAACCGCTTGTATTTGTAACCAGGAGTGTGCCTTCGGTGATAACGGTGCCGCCGGTGTAGGTGTTCGATTTCGTGAGAGTCAGTTTGCCCGTCCCAGCTTTGGTGAGCGAACCGCCCGTGCCGCCGTTTGTTCCGCCATCCTGGATCAGTCCGGAGAAGGTCGTCCCCAGGTTATTCGTGCCCACGGTCAGGTTGTTGATTCCCAGGAATACAGCGCCGCTTCCATTGATCGATCCAGTTGTCAGACCCGGAGCATCGTGACGGCTGATGTCCAGGTTGCCGTTCCCGAAAACCTCCACCTGGGCTGTGCCGCCGGTGGAAGCAGTAGCAAACTGAATCGATCCGCCGTCACCTCCGTCCAGGCCGCCGTTGGCGATCAGTGTGGCGTTGCCCGCGTCACCGGTATCCTGGAATAGCGTTTCGGCCCCGAATGCGCCGCTGACCGCGCCGCCATTGTTGATGAAGGTGGCGTCGCCACCGGTGCCCGCGTCAACTACAGTGAATCCTGCATCTTGGTTGGTAAAGGCGCCATTGCCACCAGTTGGAACATTTCCAACAACTGGATTGTCGCTACGAAATATTATGAGGCCTCCAGGGTTGATGAAGGTGCCATTGCCTGCGGTCGAGCTGTTCTCGAAAATGATCAAAGCATTATTGGTGAAGGCGGCATCGCCTGCAGTCGCGGCGTTGACGAAATTCACCTGGCCATTGTTGGTGAAGGCGGCATTGTCCGCAGTGGAGGTGCCCCCGAACGTTATAGCGCCATTATTGGTGAAGGCAGTTAAACTTCCCGCGGTCGCACTATTAAGGAAGGTTATGAACGTATTGCCAGAGCTAGGTGCAAAGTTTTGCACGATCCCTGAATTGTTCGTGATGCCCACGCCGGTGATGATCAACGTCGGCGCACCCAGCGGGAAGTCGATCGTGAACGCGCTCGCCCTCGGCTTGAACACAATGCCGTTGACTTCAATGTCGGTCGTGACTAAGACGTCGGTTTGATTGGAGGACGCGAACGTTGCCGTGTCGCCCGGACCATTAGGGATGGTCCTTGGGGTCCAGTTGGCCGCGGTGAACCAGTCGCCCGTGGCAGGACTTACCTTCCAGGTAGCGCTCCCGGCGAGGCTGCTGCTCGCTGTTGAAAGCAGGAGCGTGAGGACGCTGACGGCCAAGGCAAGAAATGTCGACGGCAGTGACCGGAGGCCGGGGGTTTTGGTCGAATCGGTTGTTTTCATAATTTTCTTTTCAGGTTTTGCACAAGGGTCCGGCACGTCTGTCTTTTCGTGCCGGCATAAATGTGCTTCTATCTCCTAAAGCGGAAATCCCGACTGGAACCCGCCACGATTACGGAGTTTTTTTAATCGCCTCGCGCAGGTGCTGTAAAAATCCCTCGATCGTGTTAGAATTTGCAGCGTCGAACAGCCTGTATGACGATGCCCTCAGCCGCGCAGCAAGAGGTTACCCAACTGCTCGGCGACTGGAGTGGGGGAGACGAGGGAGCGCTGGAGAAGTTGTTCCCGCTGGTGCAACCCGAATTGCACCGGTTGGCCCACCATTACATGAGCCGGGAGCGTCCCGGCCACACCCTCCAAACCACGGCCATTCTCGATGAAGCCTACTTGCGGCTGGTTGATGATACGAAGCCGGTCTGGCAAGGCCGGACTCACTTTATCGCGGCGGCCGCGCAGTTGATGCGGCGCATCATGGTTGACCATGCCCGTGAACGCCAGTCACTCAAGCGCGGCGGCGGCGCGCTGAGAGTAACATTGGATGAAGCTGCGTGGGTGACAGAAAGGCGGTCGGAGGAATTGCTCGCCCTCGATGAAGCTCTAGAAAAGTTGGCCGCGCAAGACCCGCGCAAAAGCCAGATTGTTGAACTGCGATACTTCGGCGGCTTGACGGTCGAAGAGACGGCTGAATTCCTGAAACTTTCTCCGCGGACAGTTGAGCGCGAGTGGACCATGGCCAAGGCGTGGCTTTACCGGGCACTGACCGAGGCAGAAACCTGATGAACGCTCAGCGTTGGCAACAGGTCAATGATCTCTTCCACTCAGCTGTCGAGCGCGCACCCGAGGAGTGGACCGCATTTCTTGATGAGGCTTGCCACAGCGACGAAAGCTTGCGTCGCGAGGTGAAGTCTCTGCTCGCCTCACACGAGCGAACGGAGAATTTCATCGAATCACCGGCCTTTGAAACTGCCCCCGAGCTACTGATCGGCGACGGAGCCGGCGAGTTGATCGGAGAATTGATTGGTCATTACCTGATCGAGCGGCTCATTGGCGTAGGCGGAATGGGTGAGGTTTATCTAGCGCGCGACGTGCAACTTGGGCGCAAAGCCGCGCTCAAGCTTCTCCCAGAGCACCTGCCGGCGGACGAAGCCCAACTGAGCCGGTTCAAAGCTGAGGCCCGGAGTGCCTCGGCCTTAAATCATCCGAACATTCTGACGGTTTACGAGATCGGTGCTGAGGGAAACCGGCAATTCATCGCGACGGAGTTAATTGAAGGCGCGACGCTGCGGGCGTCTCTCGTGGAAGGGAGAATGGAGTTGCGCGCCGCGCTGGAAATTGCCGTGCAAGTAGCCTCGGCGTTGGCGGCCGCACACGAGGCCGGCGTCGTTCACCGCGACATTAAGCCGGAGAACATCATGCTCCGACCAGACGGATACGTAAAAGTGCTGGACTTTGGGATTGCCAAACTAACTCAAGAGGGGTCAGCGCGGGAACATCATGGACTAGCAACGACGTCCGGACTGCAAACGCGACCCGGTTTGGTATTGGGTACTGGGCGCTATATGTCTCCGGAACAAGCGCGCGGCCAGCGGGTGGACGCGCGTTCTGATATCTGGAGCCTTGGCGTGGTCCTCTACGAAATGGTGGCAGGGATTCCGCCATTCCTGGGCGAGACCCCGAGCGACTGCATCGCATCCATCCTGACAAAGGAGCCACCGCCATTATCTGGCGTATTGCCCGATGTTCCGCTCAAACTCGAAGAGATTCTGCAAAAGGCTTTGCGCAAAGATAGAGACGAGCGTCACCAGACGGCTAGGGAACTGCTCGGCGATCTCCATACTCTCAAGGGCGAACTGGAATTGGCGGGTTCCGCCCGTGCCGGGGTTATCGTCCGCCAAATTAAACGTCACAAACGGGGCGTGTTACTGATGTCGGCGGTGGCAATCCTTGCGGCTGTGGCGTTTGCCTACTCTTTTTTCTTCCTCGCTTCGCCACCACCAAATGAAAAATCCATCGCCGTGTTGCCGTTTGAGAACTTGAGCGAGGAAACATCCAGTGCCTACTTTGCGGATGGAATCCAGGACGAAATTCTGACCCGGCTTTCAAAGATCGCGGATCTCAAAGTCATCTCGCGTACCTCGACGCAGCGTTACAAGCACACGTCTCAGAGTCCGTCCCAGATCGCGCACCAACTCGGCGTCGCCCATCTCCTAGAAGGTAGCGTCCAGAAAACAAATGATCAGGTGCGCGTCAATGTGCAATTGATCACAGCCGCGAATGATACGCATCTCTGGGCCGAGACATACGATCGGAAATTGACAGACATCTTCGTGGTTGAAAGCGACATCGCGACAACCATTGCAAAGACGTTGCAGGCGAGATTGACCGGTGCAGAAAAGACCGCAATTGCGAAACGTCCCACCGCAAATCCGGAAGCACATGAACTTTACTTGAAAGGCCGGTTTTTCTGGAACAAGCGCACAGCCGCAGACCTTCGAAAGGCGATCGATTACTTCAATCAAGCGCTTGATAAAGATCCCAGCTACGCCTTCGCCTATGCCGGGCTGGCCGATTCTTATCTGGTTTTGAGCCAGTACGGAGCTGCATCTCCTGCGGATTCATATCACCAAGCAATAGCGGCCGCGAAAAAGGCGATCGAGCTCGACGACACGCTAGCTGAAGCACACACCTCGCTTGCTTGCTCTCTCGCTTACTACGATTTCGACTTCGAACAATCAGTCAAAGAGTTTGAGCGCGCCATCGAGTTAAACCCGAATTACGCCACTGCTCATCATTGGCTTTCGAATGGGGTTTTGTCGGCGCTTGGGCAATTCGAGCGCGCCATCGCCGAGGGCAAACGTGCAGTCGAGTTGGACCCGCTCTCGTTAGTCATCAACACCGACCTCGGCCAGGACTTTTTTTATTCGCGCCGCTACGATGAAGCCATCGTCCAGTTGCGCAAAACGATCGAAATGGATCCTCGTTTTTATTTCGCTCACTGGGTCTTGGGCACAGCCTTGCAATTGAAAGGTCAACTTAGCGAGGCCGTTGCCGAATATGGCAAGGCAGTCGAGCTCAACGACGATCCATCCGTTCTCGCATTGCTTGGGCAAGCGTACGCACGGGCAGGACAACCAGACGAAGCGCAAAAAATCCTGGTGCGCTTAAGTGAAGAGGCCAAGTCGCGTTACGTCCAAGCCTACGATTTCGCGTTAATGTATCTGGCCTTGGGTGACAAAGAGCGCGCGATTGACGAGATGGAACGAGCGTATCGCGAGCGCGACGCCAACGTCGCTCAGATTAAAGTCGATCCAATGCTTGATGATCTCCGCGGCAACCAGCGCTTCGAAGCGCTGGTTAACCGGATTTTTCCTGCCAATGTGAAATAAAAGCTGGCAGCAGAGGCGTAGCGAACTGGAACCGTTCCTCAAAGGACAGCCGGATAATTACCTTGTCATTGAAGACCTCGCATTAAGATGGCGGCGTAACAGCCTTCGGGTTTCTGCGGTTCGGTGATACCTCATGTAGGCCCTTCCCAGGACGCGATTGACTAGCTGGTCGCTGAGCCGCTGGTGTGTCGATTGCACGTGAAGCGATTGCGCTGCGAGGGAATTAATGCTCGTAGGGCGCTGACTCATACCTTTAGGCCGCCTTGATCGAGGTATCGTCGGCGTCGATTTGGATTGGAATGACGTCGATGCGACCACGGCTCGGTAAAAGGCCTGCCAAGAAGGTCCCGATATGCAAACTGGCTCTCCTTTGATAACTCTCGTCAATAAGGATGAGTACCGAAGGACGCTTACTCAATTCAAATTCGAACGTCCCGGGCGCAATAAAATTCTCCTGGTTCAAGGACTCCGAGGCTCTGTCCTCTTTGATGGCCGGTTCGCTTCGATAGCAGCCGTTTGTGTCGGCGATTACTTTGGGTCCGCGAACGCCTGCTAGCCAAACAAGACGGCCGCCCTCCTCATCTGGCTGCGATTGGAACCCTATATCTCGGTACGAGCGTGGTCCGCAGCCAGCGAAGAGCGGTCTAATCGAAAGACGCGCAGCCAATGCAGTTTCGCTATACAATTGCCACGAAAACGCCGCCGCCGCCCCATCATGCGGCAGGAACATTTGTTGTTCGAGCACGGTTCCCCGAGCTATTTGGACGCGCGAACGCGGCCGAGAAATCGCGCCAAACAATCCACCATTGGTAGGCGAGTGAAAATCGTGTGCCGAACTGTCCGATGAAATAACGTACATACCGGTTGAGGTGGTGAGGGTTGCCTCCAAAGCGATGAGCGTTGGGCCGGTATCTTGGGCGGAGCAGGGGATTCGGATCATGGTGTAAGAGTTTGGAGATAGGTCGCTTGAACGATCTTTTCCTTACATAAGGACTCGGCACCGCGGATGCGACCACACCTGAAGCTGCTATATTCAATTCCTCTGTAAGATTTCGACGCCAGGATCGACGTATCTCTGTGCGAGGCAAAACCCCCCAGAGGGATTACAACCAACAAGCGTGGATGTTACCGGATTCAGCGATAACGCCGGAAGAGCATTATTTACGGCGCCGAGAATTCCTGCGCGTATTTGGATTAGGCGTGGCTGCGTCCGCCTTCTTGCCTCTGAGTATACGTGCTGCAGAGACCGGCCCGAACCATTCCCTCAATTCGGCTTACAAGTTAGACGGCGTCAAGCTTACCCCGGAAGAGTTTGTTACGAGCTACAACAATTTTTACGAATGGGGCTTTGGCAAAGATCAGCCGAAAGAGGAGGCGAATCACGGTTGGAGGACGCAGCCGTGGAATATTGAGATCGGCGGTCTGTGCGCGAACGCGAGCAAGATCGATCCCGAACAACTAAAGCAGCTTCTTGGTCCGATCGAGCAACGCAACTATCGCCATCGTTGCGTCGAAGCGTGGTCGATGGTGATTCCGTGGGATGGGTTTGCGCTCAAGAAGTTGATCGACCTCGCGCAACCCACTTCAGGGGCGAGGTTCGTAAAGTTCATTTCGTTTCTCGATCCAGCGAATTGTCCAGCGCAACGCAAAAACGAGCTTCCGTGGCCGTACACGGAGGCGTTAACCCTGGCTGAAGCCAGCAACGAACTGGCTTTCCTCGCGACCGGTCTTTACGGCAAACCGCTGCGCAACCAAAACGGCGCGCCCATCCGCCTGGTCGTACCGTGGAAGTACGGCTTCAAGAGCGCGAAGTCACTCGTGAAAATCGAGTTTGTGGCGGAACAGCCGACGACCACCTGGAACGAAATGGCCCCGAGCGAATATGGTTTCTACGCGAATGTGAATCCGAATGTTGATCATCCGCGCTGGAGCCAGAAGAGCGAGCGCGTGATCGGGGCCGGCTTCTTCTCGGGCAAGCAGCCAACACTAATGTTCAACGGTTACGAAAAACAAGTAGCGCATCTCTACGCCGGGATGGATCTGCGCAAGAATTTCTAACGATTCGTGAACATGCTTGCACGAATCGTCGGAAGCAGACTTGCAGCACTTTCGCTCATCGTCGGCGTCGGAGTATGGGTGCTTGTAATTCCAGCATTCGCCGGAACACTCGGGGCTAACCCTCTCGAAGCGCTCCTGCATCGCAGCGGGGAGATTGCGATCTGGACTCTAGGCGCAGTGCTTAGTCTCACGCCGCTGCGGGTTCTATTTCCGCACTCGCAAATCATAGGCGCGCTGAACCGGCATCGACGCGCGATTGGTGTCTCCGCATGTGTTTACGGGCTGCTCCATTTTGCCGCACACATTCTTTACGAAGGTGGATGGGATGGGCTGCTGCTCAGTCTATCGAAGCCGTTCATCTGGTACGGACTTGCCGGTTTGTCGATACTCGTCGCCCTGACGGCCACGAGTAACCAGTTTTCAATTCGGAAACTTGGCGGACGCAATTGGAAGCGTCTTCATCGGCTCGCATACATTGCCGCTGCTCTCCTGATTTATCATCAGGCGATTGCTGGCAAAGGTCACTGGCACATCGCACGCTGGCTGTTATTCCCTTTAGCTGCGCTTCAAGTAGCGCGTGTCACTAAGACGCTGCTTCGAAAACCGGCTCGCATTTCAGCCTCTAATCAAAACGTGAGGTATGTCGCCAAAAAGACGATCACAACCATCGTCTCCGCCGATACTTCTATGACGGCGATGAACAACACGCCGCAGGGGAGCCGCGTAAATGCCTGCTGAAGCTTACAATCCGTCACCTGTTGGTAATCCATCTGTCCTCGCCCGGAGAAATTGGCTGCAGACGAAGCTCGTCATCTTTATCGGTAAGCATACGCCTAAATGTCGCGAGATGGTGCAGATTCTATCGAAGTCAATGGACGAGCCGATGCCACTGCGGATGCGAATCAAAAAGCGACTGCACTTCCTGATCTGCTGCTGGTGTCACCGATACGAAGAGCAACTTCACTACCTTCGCAAAACAGCAGCCAAATATCCCGATCACGTGCCACAGCGCTCGGGTAGCGTCCCCGGCGAGCTCAAAGAACGCTGGAAAGAGACACTGCGACGCGGAGTTTGAGTCTCGTTAGCTGTTGTAGCCGGCGGCGCTGACGCCGGCTTTGCAGGCTGCGCAATCCAATCGGGATCAACGCCCCGCCTATACCGACAATTACCGCGTGTAAGGTTTCCGTACCTCCCGCGACGAATTGGGTGAACTGCAGCCGGGAAAATTCCGGCGGCAAAAGAAACCAAACAAACACCCATGATATACGAAACCATCCTCGTTTCTTTGACTGCTCTCGTCATCGTCGCGACCAGCGGCTTTGCACAGGACAGTCACAAGAGCGGACCATTCCAAGGCGCAAAAGCCAACACCGGTTACGTCACGCACACAACCGAAGCTGGCAATAGCGTTTTAACTCTCTCCGACGACTTCAAGGCTCCCGATACTCCCGATCCGCATTGGCAGATTGTGGATTCGAGCGGGAATACCTATCTCCTGCAGAAGTTATCCATCAAAGGCGGCAAGATGAATCGAAAGATCACTGTGCCGAAGTACGTGCCGGACATCGCTAAAGTCCAAATCTGGTGCGCGTTTGCTGATGCTGAAACCAATCTCGGCGAGGCTGCTTTTGATCAGCCAGTGAAATAACTAAATGCCGGCTGGCGACGCCGCAATTTCAGCGGCGCGCCAGGCAGGCAGGAAGAAACCCACTCACATTTATGAAAAGCAAAATACTTACGGCAACTGCGCTGGTTGGCATGGCTACGGCAACGCAGGCACAGATAATTGAAAAGGAATCCTTAAATCTCGACGGAGCTAAGAAAGCAATCGCGGCGGCCGTTGATTACGCCAAGAAGAACAATGCCCCCGGTGGGGTGATCGCGGTCGTCGATGAAGGCGGCAACCTTATGGCGCTGGAGCGCCTGGACGGCACCTTTGCCATGGGCGCGACAATCTCGGTCGGCAAAGCACGAACCGCAGTATTGTTCAAAAAGCCCACACGATTTTTCGAAGAATTGATTAACAAGGGCCGTACCGCTATGGCCGCGGTCGATGGGTTTACGCCATTGATCGGCGGAATTCCAATCGTAGTGGATAACCAGGTAGTTGGCGGAATTGGAGTCAGCGGTGCGGCGAGCGCTGGCCAGGACGAGGAGCTAGCTCTCGCCGGCGCGAATGCTGTAGCCGGGCGCGGTGAGCCCGGC
>QHPN01000103.1:12481-13692 GCA_003219115.1 Verrucomicrobiota bacterium
TCATCTATGTCGTGGAGGGATCGGCAACGCTCGTGACAGGCGGAAAAGCGATCGACACCAAAGAGATTGCGCCCAACGAATTTCGCGGGAGCAAGATTGAAGGCGGCCAGGAGCATCACATCGCCAAAGGCGACGCGATCATCATTCCAAACGGGCTGCCACATCAGTTCACCGCCGTTAGTGGAGAGCTGCACTATTTCGTCTGTAAACCAACTGCATTGGCGGAGCAGCGATTAACCCTGCGCTGAGCATCAAATTAATATCCATCATGAAAACACTGTTCATTTCCATCACTGCTACTCTCCTGGTGAGCAACCTCGCTTTCGCTGGCGCAGGAACTTTGTTCCGAGATGACATCGGCGTCTCAAACTGGCCGTTAGGTTCTTCCCTAGTCACGAAAAAGGAGCCCGCGAATCGACCTACGACAACCACCGCGCAAATGGGAAAGCGCCCGCAAGCGCGGAACAAATCAAAGCAAACCGATCACTGCGTTACCGCGCGCTAAACCTCAATCTACTCGATTTATGCGACAACTGTCATTTGATGCTTCAGTCATCCAAGGTTGGGCGCGCGAGTTCACCGAAATAATTGCCGCGCGCCGATTGAAGCATCGCTGCGGCGGTTGCGCTTCACCGCCCTGTTGATTTGCTGCGCCCTGGTGTTTCTGGCCGGACGCTCGTTCGCCGACACCAACGCTGACGCGCCAACGGGTAAACCAGATGCGGCGATCGATCTTGCGACCAAGGAAGGTGTCGATCTGGTAAAAGGTCAATGGCGGTATAGCGACACGAAAATCATTGAAGTTGATTTCAAATCGGCCGGTCCCGACAAACAACCCACCGGTGCGCCTAACAAGACATACGATTACTCACCACATGCCGGCGGCATGGATTTCGATGATTCGAAATGGGAGATAATCGAGCCGACAACTGTTGATGTGCGGCGTTCGACCGGCCGGCTTTGTTTCAATTGGTACCGAATCAATGTAACCATCCCGGCGCACGTTGGAGACGTTGATGTTGCTGGGAGCACCGCGGTTTTTCAGACATCGCTCGACGATTACGCGGAGATTTGGGTTGATGGCGAATTGTCTCGCGCCTTCGACCAAAGCGGCGGCTCGGTCATCAAAGGCTGGAACGCCGTCAATCGACTGATCATCAATCGCAGCGTTCAGCCTGGGCAAAAGATTCAACTCGCGATTTTTGGGATCA
>QHPN01000104.1 GCA_003219115.1 Verrucomicrobiota bacterium
TAAAAATTTCGTTCACCAGAAAATCGCTCGCCTCATCTCGTGAAAGCTTCCCGTCGTGGTTGGTGTCGGCTAAGTCGAAACCGCCGCCGCCTGTCGTCGTTGACTCGCTGGGTTGAAGGTTCTTGTTTGTAGCGCAGGCGCTTAGGGTAATCGACGTCGCCACAGCAAGAACCCCAAATCTTGTCTGATATCGGCTCTTCATGTTGTTCTCCAGTTTTGACGTTAGTAGTTCAGTTGCAAAATACGTTTGACTTTAATTATGCCCTGCAGATTACGGGGCAAGCCATGATCTGAAGGCATGATAAGCTCCGATTGCGCGCCGTCGAGGTGAGAGCTCCAGTAGGCCAAGACGCCATCGGTGCTGTGGTCGGGCAAAACGCTCGGTGGATCTGTTTCATGCGGGCTGACTTTGCTCCCCAAGGTATGCGTTGCAGAGCAAAATCCGCTATCGAGACTTGCTCCGTTTGGCCAGGTTCAAATCTTCCAGCGTGTCAATGTCAGTCTTGCCCTCCGGAAACAAAAACTCCGCTACGCGTTCGCGATCACGCAAGATAATCGGCTTCGCGCCGCTGCAATCGTTTAATGCAAGCAATTCCTCAAAACAGGAACGATCGAACAACGCCGGCACACCAAGCGTATCGGCGTAACTCGAAGCAACGATGGGTTTGATGGTTTTCCTTCGCAGCACCAGCAACTGTTTGATTACGTCCCGGTCGACATACGGCTGATCGCAAACCAACAGAACGATCGCTTCAAGCCGCGAATTATTGTCGATCAAACTCTGGAGCCCGGCGCGAATGGAACTGCCGATACCGCTTCGCCAATTCCGATTCTCAATCGCGACGGCGTTTGTCTGTTCTAATTCACACGCGACTTCTTCGCGAGTGCTTCCCAGCACAACCGCAATTGGCGTACAGCCCGCCTCACTGGCCGCATCAACGACACGGCGCAGCAGCGTTTTACCACGAAATTCAATGACTTGTTTTGTCCGACCGAATCGCGACGACTCGCCAGCCGCCAAAATTACTGCGCCAATATTTGGCATTCGTCAGGTAAACGTGGCTGTCCGAATTCCTTTGCTGGATGAATCGGCATCTTCCGTTCGCGGAGTGATCTGGCAGAAGCCTTCCGAAAAACGCACTGCATTTCCGCGATGACCGCCAGCGCGATCTCCTCCGGCGTCTCGGCACCGAGGTCGAGTCCAGCCGGCGCAAAAAATCCCGCGTTGATTGTCACTCCCAGCTCGAGAAGCTCGTTGAGCAGTTGATCGCGCCGCTTCCGCGGCCCGATTAATCCAACATAGCGCAAATTTAGTGGAAGAAGTTTCAGCAGGGAGACGAAATCGCGGCCGTAGTTATGCGATTTTACAATCGCTACCGTCCATTCATCCGGTTCAATCGAGATCGCGTTTGCATCGGCAACGCAAGTCATCTGCCATCCTAATAAGTTGCCTAACGCGTGGAAGGGCGTGTTGTCGGGTCCATCACCGAAAATGAAAAGCCGGACAGGCGGATGAATCTCCTGGAGTAATTTCCGCTCTCGTTCGCAACCGTAATCGGAGCGAAGCACCCTGCTCCCACATTCCCTTCCTTTGAATGTCGTTATCACGCGACAGGCGCGTCGCGCATCGATGTTCATTGCAAGTTCGGCCAGAAACTCTTCCGATACGCGCTCGACCAAAATGTCGATCTTGCCAGCGCAACCAAAGCGTCGTCGGGTATCGAAACCGAGCAGGATCGGATCTCCATTTTGCAAAACGTCGCGCGCACGCAATGCCACTTCTTTTTCCAGACAGCCTGCACTTAACGAGCCGACAATATTTCCATCCTCGCACACTAACATCCGCGCGCCGGGCCGACGATAGCTCGATCCCACCACCTGGACCAGGGTGGCCAGCGCCAACGATTGGCCACGCCGCTTTCTAAACTCTCGCAGAATATCGTAAATCTCTTTCAAATTAGTTTATCCGGTGTGATCGGTAAATCGCGCACCCGTTTTCCTGTCGCGTGATAAACCGCGTTCGCCACTGCCGCGGCCGCGCCGGTGATTCCGATTTCGCCCATGCCGCGCGCGCCGATAGGATTGAAGGCAAAATCCGGTTCGCCGACAAAGTAAACGTCAATCAGAGGAACATCCGCATTCGTCGCGACGTGATAATCGGCCAGGTTTCGGGTCGCCGGCATTCCCGTTTTCGGATCGTATTCGGTCGCTTCGGCCAAGGCCATGCCAATTCCCATCACAAAGCCCCCCATGATCTGGCTGCGCGCCGTCTTCGCGCTGACGACGCGGCCGCAGTTCATCACGCTCACCACCCGCGATACCTGCACGCGCGGGAGCAGCGGATCGATTTTTACTTCGCAGAAATGTGCGCCCCAGGATTGGAAAGCGAACTTTTTGTTTTCCTCCATCTCTTTCAACTTTGTTTCGACTTCGATCGAATCGCGGCCTGCCCGTTTCAAGATGTCGATGTAGGCGTCCGATTTGGAGTGGTCACTCTTTGATCCAAGTTGCCCGGGTGCGGCCATCGCGATGTCGTTAGGCGACAGATTATGGAGCGGCGACTTCGAATCCTTCACCGCCAGCTCCGCGAGCGCGCTGTGCAAAAGCTGTGCAACTTCGTGAATGGCAGTGCCGACGGTTCCAGTCGTGTTCGAGCCGCCGGCAACGGGCCCGAATGGAAAAGCGGTGTCGCCCAATTCGAATTTCACTTTCTCGAACGGCAGACCAAGTTGTTCGGACGCAATCTGCGTCAACGCGGTGTAAGCGCCGGTGCCGAGATCGTGCGTGGCGCATTGCACGATCGCGCTGCCGTCAGCGCGCAATTGCACTTTTGCCGCCGCGCTCATCTTGTGCGCGGGATAAGTCGCCGTCGCCATGCCCCAGCCGACCAGCAAATCGCCATCGTGCGTCGAACCCGGCTTCGGATTTCGTTTGGCCCAACCAAATTTCTCCGCGCCCAGCGAATAGCATTCCTTTAAATGTTTCGCGCTGAAGGCGGGTGTCTTTTTCGCGGCCCCGATCCCCTCCTTGAACGTTTCCTTGAGGACCTCCTGCCAGGGTACGCTCTTGGTCGGATGATTGTCTGCATGATTGGCCAGGCGCAGCGCGACCGGATCGATGCCTAACGAATAGGAAAGCTCGTCCATCGCGCATTCGAGGGCGTACGTCCCGGGGCATTCTCCGGGCGCACGCATGAAAGTCGTCGTTCCGATATTGACCGGGTAAATTACTTCCTCGATCCAGATCGAGGGGCTTTCATACATCACGCCGGTTGAGCGCGCGCCGCACGATTCGACATACTTTCCGACCGGAGAGGTGAGGGTTTGACTAACGTGCCGCATCGCTTGCAATTTCCCATCGCGCGTCGCCGCGAGCGCAATCGTTTGCCGCGTCGGCGTGCGATGGCCGGTGCCGACGAACATGTTTCTTCGCGTCACGTGCAGCTTCACCGGAAGGCCGGCCGCTTTCGCGCCACTCGCCGCGACAAAGACGTGCGGCCACACGGCTCCCTTGCATCCAAACGCGCCGCCGACGAACGGACAAATCACGCGCACATTGTCGGGCGCCAAATTCCAAGCTCCCGCAAGAACGCTCTGGACGCCTTTCACGAATTGCGTCGCGTCGTAAAGCGTGAGTTTGTCGTCCGCTTCCCAGGCCGCGATCGTGCCCGACATCTCGATCGGATTGTGTGTTTCGGTCGGTGTCGTGTAAGTCTGCTCGATCTTCACCAGGTTCGAATCCTGCAATGCAATATCGACATCTCCTTTTTTGATCTGCACGTTATCACCAAGATTTTTCTTCGGCTTAACCGCTTTGTGCTCCGCGTCTTCCATTGTTAAGAGCGGATCTTCCGGGGCGTAGGTTACTCGGACTAACGAAGCGGCGTGCCGTGCCTGTTCGATCGTTTTCGCGACGACGAGTGCGACGTATTGGCCGGCGTAATGCACGGCATCATCGCTAAACGGAACGCGCATTTCGTTTCGAATTCCTTTCGTCAACGCTTCGCTTTCCTTTACCGCCGGCTGCTTTGGTTTTGGCGCATTCAGATGCGAAACAATCACGAGCACACCCGGCGCAGATTGAGCATCCTTTGTCTCAATCGACAAAATTTTCCCTTTCGCGATGTTGGATTCGATCGTCCAGCCGTGGGCGCAGTTCGGTACGTCGAACTCGACTGAATATTTCGCGGCGCCGGTAACTTTCAGTCGGCCATCGACGCGACTCGGAGCTGGGCCAACAACATTTCCCATATCAAATCAGTTTGTCCGGCGTGATCGGCAGATCGCGGACGCGTTTGCCGGAAGCGTGAAAAATTGCGTTCGCCACTGCCGCCGGCGCGCCGGTGATTCCGATCTCGCCGATCCCGCGCGCGCCAAGTCCCGGCATATGCGGATCGGGCTCGTCGATGAAATCGATGTCGAATTCGGGCGTGTCCGCGAAAACCGGCAAGTGGTATTCGGCCAGATTAGCGTTGACGATGCGACCGAACATTTGATCGGGGACGGTCGCTTCCATCAAGGCCATGCCGAAACCGAAAAGCATTCCACCGATGATCTGGCTGCGCGCGAGCCGCGGATTCAAAATTGTCCCAATATCATAAACGCCGACCGCGCGCCTGATTCGCACTTGTCCCATCAGATCGACAGCGACCTCGACGAAAATCGCGCCGAACGATTGAAACGAAAACTTTTCGCGCTCTTCCTTATTCGGATCGGACTTGAAATCGGCTTCGATCGGCAACGGTGAACCTGCGTCGCGCTGCTTTTTCAATTCCTCACAAACGCCAATCACCGCCGGACCAACGCTCGCCGTTAACCAAGATCCGCCATTCACCGGCGCTTCCGGAAATTGCGAATCGCCCAGCTCGAACCGGATTTTCTCGAGCGGAACGCCTAAGGAGCGGGAGGCGATCTGTGACATTGTCGTGTAAGTGCCGGTGCCGATCTCATGTGTAGCGCTGCGGATCGTGACAAATCCGTCATTGCCCAAGGTGGCATGTGCGGCTGCGGTCTGCTGCATTGCCGGATAAACCGCGGTTGCCATTCCCCAGCCGATTTGGTTGCCATTTTTGTCGCGCATCGTTCCGGGCGCTCGATTTCGTTTTGGCCAGCCGAATTTTTTCGCGCCTCGCTCATAACATTCGCGCAACTGTTTGCTCGACCACGGTTTCTTCTCGTGTTCGTTGGTGTCCGCGTAATTGCGCAATCGAAATTCGAGCGGGTCGACGTCGATCTGGTTTGCCATCTCGTCGATCGCGCATTCGAGCGCGAACATGCCCGGCGCTTCACCCGGCGCGCGCATTGGGCAGGGCGTGGTCAGATTCACTTTGGCCAGCCGATGCGTGACCTCGATGTTTGGGCAGGAATACAACATTCGCGACATGTTGCCGCACGGCTCGGTGTATTCAGAAACCGGCGAGCAATGCGTAAGGGTTGCGTGTCGCAGCGCAATCAATTTACCGGATTGATCGGCGCCAACGGAAAATCTTTGAATCGTGCGCGCACGTTGGCCGGCCGAGTCGAACATCTGCGGTCGCGTGAACGTGAGTTTGACGGGGCGCCTCGTTTCGCGCGCCGCTGCCGCGCAAAGCAAAATGTGGCTCCATTGGAATCCTTTCGAGCCGAACGCGCCGCCGACAAATGGACTAACGATCTGCACATTCTCGAGCGGCAACGAGAACGCGTTCGCCAGAATTTTTTGCAGCTGCTTGATGCTCCGGGTGGAATCGTGCACGAGCAATCGATCCGGCGCTTCCCATTCAGCCGTGGTGGAGTAAGTCTCAATCGGATTGTGATTTTGAACCGGCGTGGAATAAGTGGCCTCGATCTTTGTCGCAGCGTTTGCCAGCGCGGAACCGATATCACCGCGCTTTACCTGCAGTTCTTCGCGACCGATGAACTTCTCCGGCGCGAGTAATTTGGTTTCGTCAAGTTCGTCGGGAGCGACGACGGGCTTTGCCGGCTCATAAGTAACTCGAGCAAGTGAAACGGCGTGCATCGCGCGTTCGAATGTATCGGCGACAACGATCCCGAGATGTTGCCCGTTCCAATGCACTTCGTCGTCCTGCAACGGGAGCCGTTGCTCCCCCGGCGCGCCTTTCTTCGTCAGTTGATCCGGATAAGGTTTGAACTGCGGCGCATTTTCGCGAGTGATGATCATGATCACGCCCGGCGCGGATTTCAGTGATGAAAGGTCGATCTTGGAAACGCGGCCGTTTGCGTTTGTGCTTTGAATGAGCGCGCCGTAAGCGAGCTGCGGACGATCGAACTCGGCCGAAAATTTCGCCGCGCCGATGACTTTCAGTTTGCCATCAACGCGCGTGAGCGGTTGACCCAGGGTCGCCGCACTCATCACGCCATCGCCGCGACGGTGGTAAGCGCGCGGACGATCGCGCGTTTCGCCAGCTCGATTTTGAATGAATTGTGTTTGTAACCTTTCGCGGCGGCGAGTTCCGCTTCCGCCGCGGCGCGAAATGTTTTTTCGTCCGCGGTTTTTCCAACGAGTGATTCTTCGGCTTTCGATGCGCGCCACGGTTTGTGGGCAACACCGCCAAGCGCAACGCGAACCGCTTTGACCTTCTTGCTTTGATCGAGATCGAGAATCGCGGCGACGCTGACGAGCGCAAACGCATAACTCGCCCGATCGCGCACTTTCAGATAATGCGAGCGGGTCGCGAACGGGATTATCGGAAGATCGACGGCGGTGATCAACTCGTCCTGCTGCAAATTCGTCTCAATATTTGGCGTGTTGCCGGGCAGCCGATGAAAATCGGCAAACGGAATTTCGCGTTCGCCTTTCGAACCCTGCACCCGCACGACCGCATCGAGGGCCGCCATCGCGATGCACATGTCGCTCGGATGAATGGCGATACATTGATCGCTCTGGCCGAGGATTGCGTGGATGCGATTGTATCCTTCGATGGCGCCGCAGCCGCTTCCTGGGTTGCGCTTGTTGCACTGTGGAAATGCCGGATCATAAAAATAATAGCAGCGCGTGCGCTGAAGCAGGTTTCCGCCAACCGTCGCCATGTTTCGCAGCTGCGGACTCGCCCCGGAAAGCAGCGCTTCGCTCAATACCGGGTAACCGGATTTGATCAACTCATGCTCAGCCAGATCGGAATTGCGCACCAGCGCCCCGATGCGAACACCTTGTGATTTTCGATCTTCGATTTGGGCGAGGGGAAGTTTGTTGATGTCGATCAGATTCGCCGGCGTCTCTACGCCCATCTTCATCAGGTCGATCAAATTCGTGCCGCCGCCAAGAAATTTTGCGCGCGGTTTCACCGCTTCCGCGACCGCCTGCGTCGGGTCGCTCGCTCGGGAATATGCGAAAGGATTCATGTCGATTTTGTTTTCGCGTCTTTGATTGCGGCGAGAATGTTCGGATACGCGCCGCAACGACAAAGGTTGCCGCTCATGAATTCGCGAATTTCGTCGTCGCTGTTCGCGTGATTTTCTTTCAGGAGCGCGACCGCGGAACAGATCTGTCCCGGCGTGCAGTAGCCGCATTGAAATCCGTCGTGCTCGATAAACGCAGTCTGCATCGGATGCAGCTCGTCGCCGTTCGCGATGCCTTCGATGGTGGTGATCTCATCCCCTTCATGCATGACCGCGAGCGTAAGACAGGAATTGATGCGACGGCCGTTCACCAAAACTGTGCAGGCACCGCACTGACCGTGATCGCAGCCTTTTTTCGAGCCTGTCAGATGCAACCGCTCGCGCAGAGCGTCGAGAAGGGTAGTGCGAGGATCGAGGTCAACGGTGTAATCCTTGCCATTGATCTTCAATGTCATGCTAATTGAATCGCTGTTCGATTTCGATGGCGATGCAATTTGAGACGTTGCGGTAGCGTCAGCGGCGCTCAATAGCGCCGGTCCGATTGTGATGGCAGCGCTTGTTCCGGCGACTTGCTTTATGAATTTCCGCCGTGTTTCGAGGTTGCTGAGAATCAAAAGCTCGTCGAATTCCTCAAGTCCAGAATCTACCGGCGCATCCGACTCGTTCATCCCGTTGGTAAATCGCAACAAGCTGCCTCACCAGTCGTAAGTCGCCGCGCCCAGTCGCAGACTGGAATTAGCGAAGGAATCCAAGACGCGTGCGCATTCTATCGCTGGAATGAACCCCGACCGCCAGACATCTCGACGTCGTTGCGCATGCGATTCATTCTTTGGGAAAAACAATATAAATCCTCATGCCTCAGCTCTTTTCGCCGCGTGCGAATGTTTATTCACGTGTCATGATTTTTGGCCTAGTCGTTTTGATTTGCGGGGCGGGCTGGGCGACTTCGGAAATTTTTTGGTCGCCTTACACTACTTATGTCGCGGTTCCGTTCGAACAGCCGGTCCCGTTCAGCCACAAACATCACGTCGGCGACGATGGAATCGATTGCCGCTACTGCCACAACTCCGTGGAGAAATCGCGCTTCGCCGGGATGCCGACCACCGAAACTTGCATGACATGCCATTCGCAGATTTTCACCGATGCGCCGCTGCTCGCGCCGGTGCGGCAAAGTCTCGCAACCAACACGCCGCTAAAATGGACGAGGGTGCACGATCTGCCCGATTACGTTTACTTCGATCACAGCATCCATGTCGCAAAGGGACTCGGTTGTTCCACCTGCCATGGTCGTGTCGATCAAATGCCCATCACCTGGCGAGTGAACACGCTTTACATGAAATGGTGCCTCGAATGCCACAGTGATCCGCAGAAATTCGTCAGGCCGCGCGAGAAACTTCTCGATATGACCTGGCAACCCCCGCCTGACCAGTTCGCTGAAGGGGAAAAACTGGCCGCGCAATATCATCTCGATCTGAGCGGTCGCCTGACGAATTGCAGCACCTGCCACCGATAAATCTGTATGGCTAATACGCTCTACGAGCGCCGTCCCTCCGACGAATTCCTGCCTGGCGCTCCAGAGTGGCCTGACGATTTAAGTCGCCGCGAATTCATCCGCCTCAGCGGCGCGACGCTGGCGCTCGCTGGACTCGGCGCGTGCACAAGGCAACCGCTCGAGAAAATCGTTCCCTACGTGAGACAGATGCCAGAAATCGTGCCGGGTAAACCACTGCACTTCGCGACCGCGACGACCCTCAACGGATACGCGCAAGGAATCATCGTAACGAGTCGCGAGGGCCGTCCGATCAAAATTGAAGGCAATCCTGATCATCCTGTCAGTCTTGGGGCGACGACAATCTGGGCGCAGGCCGATCTGCTCGATCTTTACGATCCAGACCGCGCCCAGGTCGTCATGCACGGCGAGAACGTTAGCACCTGGAATGATTTTCTGCGCGACCTCGATCTTGCCCTCGACGCGCAGCAAGCTAGCGGTGGCGCGGGCATTCGCATTTTGGCAGACGTTTTCACATCGCCCACACTGGCGCGGCAGTTGCAGTCGGTTCTAAAAACTTTTCCGCGCGCGCAAGCGCACGTCTGGAACCCGATTGCGCTTAACGAATCGACACTCGGTTACGACTTCGCAAAAGCCAAAGTTGTCGTCGCGCTCGATTCCGATTTTCTCTTCATGCATCCCGCCGCGCCGCGGCACGCGCGCGATTTTGCCTCGACGCGGCGCGTGGCGGAAAACACGACGATCAGCCGCGTGTACGTCGCCGAGCCGACGCCGACAATTACCGGCTCAAACGCCGATCATCGGCTCGCCATCGCTGCGCGTGACATCCGCGTAATGGCAGAAGAAATCGCCCGTAGCACAGGCGTTTCGTCGGTGGTGTCAGGGGGCACTTTGCCTGCGGCGTTCGAAGCGTGGGTTCGAGCAGTGAGCCAAGACCTCGCTGCCAATCGCGGCGCGGGCATCGTCATTGCCGGCGAAACGCAACCGCCCGAAGTCCACGATCTCGTTGCGAAGATCAACACTTACCTTGGAAATATTGGATCAACAATTGCACAGCGACCGGCGCGTTTAGCACATCAAACTGATTTGCTAGGGGAACTCATCGAGGAAATGAAATCCGGCGCGGTCGAGTTGCTTATCATTCTCGGAGGCAATCCGGTTTATGACATGCCGGTCGATTTCGACTTCGCGAATGCCCTGAGAAAAGTGAAATTGATCGTGCATCACGCGCTGCACACGAATGAAACATCGAGGCGATGTCATTGGCTCATTCCTGCAACGCATTTTCTCGAATCTTGGAGCGATGCTGTCGGGTTCGATGGCTCGATTTCCATCGTGCAACCACTCATCGAGCCGCTTTATGCAAACCTTTCCGTTCATGAAATGGTCGGCTCGTTAGTCGAGCGGCCGGTAAGATCAGCTTATGAAATTGTCCGCGAAACCTGGCAAACGCGAAATGCAACGCCGCATTTCGAGGATGATTGGCGACGCGCGCTGAGCGACGGCGTGTTTCGGAACATAGACTTTCAGTCTGTACGCCCAGCGGAGTTGCACTCCGCTGAAGTTCGAACCGCCGAGAATATCTCCGCTGGGCGCACCGGGCGCAGCCCTAAGTTCCTCGAGCTCCTTTTTCGAACCGACCCAAATGTTCTGGAGGGCCGCTACGCGAATAACGGCTGGTTACAGGAACTTCCGCGGCCATTCACGAAATTGACCTGGGAAAATGCGGCGCTCATCAGTCCGCAACTGGCAGCGCAGGAAAAAGTCGAGAATGGCGATGTGGTCGAACTGGAATTTCGCGGGCGCAAACTCAGGACGCCGGTTTGGATTCAACCGGGACAGGCGGAACATTCCGTTACCCTGCACCTCGGCTACGGACGAGCCGAAATCGGTCGGGTCGGGAAGGGCGCGGGTTTTAACGCCTACGCGTTGCGCCCTTCGGATGCGCTTTGGTTTGGCGACGGCCTAACGATTCGCAAGACAGGCGAGAAACATTTATTCGCTACCACGCAGCACCATCACCAGACGGAAGGCCGCGACATCTTACGAAGCGGTACGCTCGCTGAGTTTCTTGCTGATCCAAAAGAAATCGCAAAATCAGAAGAAGAGCCGTCGCGCGACGAAACGCTTTACCACCCTAAC
>QHPN01000105.1 GCA_003219115.1 Verrucomicrobiota bacterium
CGGAAGTAAGATTGCGTTAGGTTAGTTCTCACTAAAGGCGCAGAGTGCAATGCTCTGCGCCTTTTTTGTTTCTCGTCGAACAAACTCGCTCGAACCAAGGAGTGGGACTCCCGGGAAAAGGTGTCAACGGACAATGCTTAAGGTGGATCGAGCAGCCTCCTGCCCGATGTCGAAATCGAGGCGGCGAAGCCGCATTTTTGTTAGCACCGTGCGTGGGGAGGGGCCGATCCACATTATCCCCTTGTGCTGCCGTCGGCCGAGCTTGACCAACCCTACGGGCGATTAGTGTTCATCGGCTCTCGACCAACGATACATTTTGGGTTAAAATTGCGCGCTTAAACCGGCTCGCTGGAAATGACTGCATTGCGCGATCCTGTAAATCATCGGCTGTGACCTCGGAATCGACTTTGGCCTTTATTGCTGCGGCGTTGAGCGCCGCCCTTGCCGCTGCCGCAATAGCGCGAAATCGCCGCAGCGGCACGGCCTGGTGGTTCGCCTTGGGAATGTTGGGCCTGTCTCTCGACAGCGTGCACACCGGAATCTGTTTGCTCCTGACCGATCCGCAGAGACTCGCGCGATGGCAAGAGTGGGCGCTCATCCTCAAAGCATTCCTTGTTGCAATCTGGCTCGCTTTTGCCGTGACTTACTCGCGCGGCGACGCCAGCGAATCGTTCCGACGTTGGCGGATTGCAATTGCGATCGCGTGTCTTTTGCCTGTCGCAGCCTTACTCGGATTTCGCGGCGACCTCATCGAAGTTTGGATGCGCCCCGATGCACCGCAACTTTGGATCAGCTTCCTTCCCGCCGGCAAAATCGTCAATATCGCAATCCTGGTGGGTACTGTCCTGGTGCTGATGAACCTCGAGCGCACCTTTCGCGCCGCTGTCGGAACAATGCAATGGCGAATCAAGTTTCTAGTTCTCGGGCTGGCGGTGATTTTTGGGGCAAGAATTTACACGCGCAGCCAGGCATTGGTTTTTTCTGGTCACAACAATTCCCTGGGCGAAGTTGAGTCGATCGGACTACTGGTTGGGTGTGCGCTCTTGGCTGTGGGTTACTTCCGGAGCGGCTTCCGCGAGATCGATGTTTATCCTTCGCGGGCCGTTCTCCACACCTCCATCACGGTGTTGCTGGTAGGTGGCTACCTGTTTGTCATTGGCGTGCTCGCACAAATTGTTGAGCGTTATGGCGGGGCAAGCTCTTTCCAGTTCCAAGCCTTCCTCGTCCTCATCGCTATTGCCCTGCTCGCGGTGTTGCTGCTCTCGGAAAAGATTCGACAACGCATCAGGCAATTCGTCAGTCGTCATTTCAGTCGCCCACAATACGATTTCCGCAACGTCTGGACTCGATTTACCCATTCAACATCCAGCGCGATTGACGATCCCACCTTGTGCGCGGCGTCGGCCCAGTTGATCTCGGAAACGTTCAACGTTCTGTCAGTCGGAGTTTGGCTCTTCGATGACGAAAAACGCAAGCTTCGGCGGGAAGCTTCCACTTCGCGCGCCCGCGGGATTGATGCCGAGGAGATGATTGAGTTTGCGGCTGAAGACGAGGGCATCACTGGGATGCGAAAAGCCTTTGATTTGGAAAAAGTCAAGGAGCCGTGGGGACAAACTCTACGGGAGGCGAGTAAGACCCAGTTTAGCGAAGGCGGAAATCGCGTGGTCGTTCCTCTGCTGGCGAGCGACCGGTATATTGGCCTGATCATCCTGGGGGATCGAGTTAATGGGATTCCCTACACCATGGAAGAACTCGAGTTGCTTGAATGCATTGGCGATCAGGTGGCTTCCAGCCTGCTAAACCTTCGACTGGCTGAAGAAATCATGCTGGGCAAGGAACTGGAAGCGTTTCAAACCATCTCGACGTTTTTCGTGCACGACCTGAAGAATGCCGCTTCCACGCTTAAGTTGACGCTGCAGAATCTGCCGGTGCATTTTGATGATCCGGTATTTCGTCAAGATACCTTGCGCTCAATTGGCGCAACGACAGAGCGCATCAACCAGATTATCGAGCGCTTGGGAGCGCTGGGAAGCAAGCTTGAGCTGCGACCTTCCCCGGTTGACTTAAACCGGGTGGTTGAGCAAGCGATCGAGAATGTGAACGGAATGCCAGGCGTTGAATTTGCCAAAGAACTTGAGCCGTTGCCGAAACTAATGGCGGATAGCGAACAACTCCGCAGCGTTGTCACCAATCTGCTTTTGAACGCGCGGGATGCTGTAGGTGAGCGGGGACGCATCGAAGTCAGGACCGGGACTCAGAACGGATACGCCGCACTTTCTGTTTCGGATGATGGCTGCGGAATGACAACATCGTTCCTGCGCGATTCCTTGTTCCGGCCATTCAAGACGACGAAAAAGAAAGGCTTGGGAATCGGGATGTTTCAAACTAAGATGATCATCGAAGCTCACCACGGTAGCATTCGGGTAAAGAGCGACGTGGGGAAGGGGACAACCTTTCAGGTGCTCCTGCCCCTTACCCCCGAGGAATAATGAATCCAGTCCTACTTCTTGTTGATGACGACGACGCGATTCGCACCCAGATGAAATGGGTGCTGAGCGCGGACTACGAAATCGTTTCCGCCGAAAATCGCGGCGGTGCCATTGAAACGTTCAAAAAGAAAAAGCCGGTGGTCACACTTCTAGACCTCGGCCTGCCGCCGCGACCGAATGATCCCGATGAAGGTCTCGCCGCGCTCGCGGAATTAAAGGCTCTCGACGATATGGCGAAGGTCATTGTTATCTCCGGCCAGGGAGAAAAGAAGAACGCGATGGAAGCGGTGGCCGCCGGTGCCTACGACTTCTTGTGCAAACCGATAGATCCGGACGAGCTCAAGCTACTGTTGAAGCGGTGCATTTACGTGGCTGACCTGGAGCGGGAATATCGAAAGGCGAAGGAAAGCCAGCACGCGGCTGTTTTCGAAGACATGCTGGGAACGAGCCCGCAAATGCAAGGCGTCTTTTCCTTTATTCGCAAGGTCGCGACTACGACCGCGCCGGTGCTTCTGCTGGGCGAAAGCGGGACGGGGAAGGAAATTGCCGCTCTTGCCATTCACAAGCGTGGTCCGCGCAAGGATGGACCGTTCGTTCCAATTAACTGCAACGCCATTCCCGAGAACCTGCTTGAGAGCGAACTGTTCGGTCACGAGAAGGGTTCCTTTACCGGCGCTACCACGCAGCGGATAGGACTGGTCGAGACTGCCAAGGATGGCACCTTGTTCCTCGACGAAATTGGAGAGCTGCCGCCTAGTGTTCAGGTTAAACTGCTGCGTTTTTTGCAGGAACAGCGCTTTCAGCGAGTTGGCGGCCGTCAGGAATTGACGAGCGATGCGCGGGTCATCGCGGCGACCAATGTCGATCTCAAGGCAGGGATCAATCAGGGAGCATTTCGCGAAGATCTTTACTTTCGACTGGCGGTACTGGTGATCAGCCTGCCACCGCTGCGCGACCGGGGCGACGATGCCGTGCTGCTGGCGCAGGAGTTTTTGCAAAAGTACGCGGCGCAAAATGGCAAGCGTAACATTGCGTTTGTACCGGAAGCGTTGCGCGCGATCAACCGTCATCCCTGGCCGGGAAATGTCCGGGAATTGCAAAACCGGATCAAACGCGCGGTCATCATGGCGGATAGTAAACGAATTACCGAGAAGGATCTGGAGTTATCCTCCGGAATAGGATTTTCCTCTTCCACGACCTTAAAGGAAGCGAGGGAACACGTAGAGCGCGAAATGGTGCAGCGTGCACTGAAGCGAAATCTCGGGCGGATTAGTTCGGCGGCAGCGGAGCTGGGAATAAGCCGACCTACTTTGTATGAACTGATGGAAAGGCTCGGAATTTCGCGCGAGTAAACAATGAGAAGCCTCAAGTACTAACAAGAAATGGACACATCACGAAAGCAAATTATTGGTTTAGCGGTAATCTCCGTGCTGGTGCTGCTTAGCTGTAGTTGCACCCCGGAGATGAAGAAGAACCGTGCTCTGCAACTGGGAGAAAGCCACTTTAAAGCGGGGGAGTATGACGCCGCAAAGATCGAATATCTCAAGGTCCTGAGGCTCGATGCCGCGAATGCGGTGGCCTATGCTCGTTGCGGTGCAATGTGGGCGGCCGAAGGCGCATCCCTGCGGGCGGGAGCGTTCCTGATGAAAGCGAAGGAATTGGCACCCAAAGACCTGGATAATCGCTACAAGCTCGCGCTCGTCTATGTCCGAGTAACCCAGCCGCAGGAGGCTTTCAAGGAAGCGACAGAGATTCTGAAACAGGCCCCTGACCACGGACCAGCTCTCACCCTACTCGCTGAGACGGCGGTCACTCCGGAGCAAGTCCAGGCCGCGGAACAGGAGGTGGAGAAATTCCCGCGCCACGACAGCCCTTATTTCGAAGTAGCGAACGCAGCCCTGGCCATGCGCAAGGGAGATTTAGCCAAAGCGGAAGCGACTTTGAATCACGCCCTCGCCATCGACCCGAAATGCCTGGAGGCACATGTCGCGATGGCAGTGCTGGCAATGGCCAAGAAAGATGACGCACATGCCGAAGAAGAGCTTAAGGCCGCTGCGGAACTCGGCCCGGTTCGGTCGCACGAGCGATTGAGTTATGCCGAGTTCAAGATTCGCAAAGGGAACACCGAAGAAGCGAAGAAATATCTTCAGGATCTTACCGCGCAGGCACGCGATTTCGTAGGCGCATGGATTCTTCAAGCGAAGATCGCGCAGGCAGAGAAAAAGTACGATGAAGTACTAAAGTTATTACAAAATGTTTTTAGTCGGGATCCGGATAACATCGAAGGTCGAGTGGCGCAGGCGCAGGCATTAATCGGCAAAGGGGATTTAAAACAGGGAAGCGGAATACTGGAGAATGTCGACAAGACATATCCCAATAATGCCGGAATTAAGTACCAGCTCGCGCTCGCTTACATTCAGGCGAAGGATACGAATCAAGCGGTGGCCGCGTTGGACCAGGCGATTACGATCGCGCCTAAATACGTCGAGGCTATCGTTCTACTGGCTCAACTGCGTCTTCGCGCTGGCGACGCAAGATCTGTTATCGGGCCGCTGGAATCTGCATTGAAGCTTAGACCCGATCTCATTCAAGTAAGGACGCTTCTTGCCGACGCTTATGAGGCGGTGGGCCGATCGGAAGACTCGACCGCTCTCTTTCGGGACCAAGTCCAGAAGACACCAGAGAGTCCGCAAGCCTATGTCCTCCTCGGAGTAGTGCTCAGGCGACAAAACAAAAACGACGAAGCACGCAAAGCTTTCGAGAAGACCCTTGAACTTGATCCCGAAAATGCACTCGCGATCGATCAGCTCGCGGACCTTGACCTTCAGGCGAAAGATTTTGCCGCAGTACATCGAAGGGCGGACGCTGTCCTGCAAAAGCAGCCGCGATCAGCTCCCGCCTATTACATTCACGGAAGAAGTTATGTGATGGAAAAGAATTTTCCGGCGGCCGAGGATGCGCTGAAAAAAGCAATCGAACTCGACCCGAACCTGGCCGTCGTTTACAACCTTCTTGTCTCGATTTACGTCCAAACAAACCAGCTGCCCGAAGGGTTGAAGCAGCTGGATGCCGTCCTGACGAAGAATCCGCAATATGCGCCGGCGCTTTTGACTTCGGGAATCATCTATACGCAAATGGGCGATTTCGCCAAAGCACGCGACAGCTACGAGAAAGCTCTGGCGGTGAATCCGAACTTTATCCCAGCCCTGAATAATCTCGCTTACATTTATAGCGAGAAGCTTTCGAATCTTGACCGGGCCGCTGAGCTTGCTCGTAAGGCGCATGAGTTGCATCCCGCCGAGCCGAGCATCACGGATACTTTTGGATGGGTGTTGTACAGGCAGGGGAAATACCAGGAGGCGGCCGAATTATTGGCACAGAGCGCAGCTAAAGCGCCCGACAACGGTGAGATTCAATTCCACCTTGGGATGGCGAATTACATGATGGGCCGATCGGAGGATGCTCGTGCGGCATTGGAAAAGGCCGTGGCATCGCCTCGTGATTTCGCCGGGAAGGATGAAGCGAAAGGCCGGCTGAATCTGCTTTCGCAAGGCGGTAGCACCTCACTCGCAGATCTGGAAAAATTTGCGAAGGAGAAACTGAATGATCCTGTTGCCTTGATGCGACTGGCCGCAGCCTATGCCAAGGAAGGTTCCACAGCCAAAGCAGCAGAAACCTATGAACGCGCTCTTCAGGCGAATCCGAAGTTGGTCGAGGCCGCGCTGGCATTAGCGCAATTGAATGCAGGTCCGCTTAAGAACAATGCCAAGGCACTGGAGTATGCGAAAAAGGCGCGCGACCTGGCGCCAACCGATCCACATGTGACCGCGACATTGGGGCAGGTGGCCTTTCAAGCGGGCAATTTTTCCTGGTCCTACAGTCTGCTGCAGGAAAGCAGCCGCGCTCTATCCGATGAACCCGCGGTAGCGCGAGACTTGGCCTGGGCTGCTTACGCTACCGGTAAGACTAACGAGGCTCAGGAGGCGATGCGACGCGTGGCAAATGGCGCCGCAGGCGCCGGCCGGACCGACGCCGTCCTCTTTCTGTCGATGACCGCTCTGGATTCTAGCGACGCAGTCCCTGCGAACGCTGAAAGTGAGGTGACGAAGGCGTTGGCGGAACAGCCTGATTATACGCCGGCATTGATGGCGAAAGCGGCAATCCGTTTGCAAAAAGGTAATACCGCTGAAGCGAGCACGATTTACAGCACCGTCCTTCAGAAATGGCCAGATTTTGCTCCCGCGCAAAAGCGTCTCGCCGCCATTTACGCAAACGATCCGAGCAATGCGAACAAAGCGTACGAACTCGCGAATAAAGCGCGTCGCGCAATGCCGGACGATCCAGAGCTCGCCAGAACGCTGGGCGTTTTAAGCTTCCAGCGCAAAGAATATTCCCGGGCGATCCAGCTGCTGCAGGAGAGTGAAAGCAAGAAACCGCTAGATGGGAAATCGCTGTTTGCCTTGGGGATGGCGCATTTTCAGTTAGGCCACAAATCTGATGCGAAAAAAGACCTGGATCGCGCGCTAGCGGCGGGGATTCCAGATGATTTGACCAAACAAGCGAAAGACACCATTGCGACGCTGGAGAAGCCAGCGAAGGGGTAAGGAAATCTCCTAATGGACGTCGGATTATTTGATGGGCGCTATAATTGATCACAGGTATTTCAGTTTGAACAGCTTATACAAATACGAGTTCGATACTCGAACCTAAAGCGTCGGAGGCATTTACACTTTGCCGCGTATCCGCGAAATGGCTCGAAGCAAATTTGCAATGCAAGTGGCTTATGTAGAGGAGATTAAGTTTTACACCAAAATGTTGGCACAGCCATTGCTATTAATCCAGCCGTGGAAGAACCATGGAAAGAAAGTATAGGGAATATGAAACTTATTAAATCTCTTGTGGCAGGCCTGACCGCAATCGTAGTTGCCTCAGGGCTTGCTGTCTCAGCACACGCAACCTTGATTACCGGGATGTTGAATATCGCCGGCACCGCGAACTACGATAAACCCATTGGCAGTGCGACGATGATTACGCTCTTCGAGAACACCCACGTAGAGCAGGGCGCAAATACCGGAGACTTTGCGAGCATTGCTGCAAACACCCCCGTTACAATGATAGCCCCATACATCTTCAACCCTTCAACGCCTAATCCTATGCTGTGGTCGGTTGCTGGCTTCACCTTCAACCTGCTAAGCACGACTATCGTCTTTCAAAGCAGTGACGGTATCATACTTACGGGAAGTGGAATTATATCCGGGAACGGATTTGACCCGACGCCGGGTGAGTGGTCTTTTAGTCAACAGAAAGGTAGCGGCACAAGGTTGAGCTTCTCGGGGACGACCGAGGCCTTACCGGCACCGGATGGCGGGATGACTTTGGCTCTGCTCGGCGCAGGACTGGTGGGAGTGGTAGCGTTTCGCGCGAAGTTCGCCAAAGTTTAAACACGTTATCGATTATCAAAACCCGGGCAGGGCTGAAACCCCGCTCGGGTTTGTCTTTTGGCTTTAGATCCTTATCCTTCCCGACCCAGGCTTCGGAATTATTTGTTAGGTTGGCCAGCCAAGAAGTTCTTTCCCTGCGAATCCAGTCTCACAGGAATCACAGGCAGTAATCGCCCATTTGCTCAAACGAATTTACCACTTAGAGATTTTGCTATTTTAGAGTAAAAAACTCGATTCCGAATAATTCTTATTCCCTCGAACTTTCTATTTTATGAAACAAAGTCTAATTAAAACACTGCTCGCGTTCTCGCTGTTCACGGCGGCGCCGCACTATTCGGCCCACGCCGCCGCCGGAGATTTATACGATGGCGGTCTGAATGCCCTCGCTATCTACAAATTCGATTCGGCCGGCAACCGCACAGTCTTTAAATCCGGCACTTACGCTGACTGGCTCGCTTTTGACAGCAAAGGAAACCTGTTTGTTGCGGACCCGTCCGATAACGTTATCCTCAAGATCACGCCGGCTGGAGTACAAACAAACTTTGCGACAGGTGTTACCCCAGCTGGGATCGCGTTCGATGGTGCAGGCAATCTTTTTGCAATCAATACTGCCGCCAGCGGATCAATCCTCAAATATACACCGTCGGGAACGATGACTACGTTCGTGCCAAATTTAGGTGGCGGCGGGCCAACTGGTCTCGTTTTCGATTCAAACGGCAATCTGTATGTGAGCAAGGCGGGAAATAACACGCAAGGCAGTGGCTCCATTGTTAAGTTTGCGCCCAATGGAACGATGAGTCCCTTCGCTTCGGGGTTGTTCCTTCCCGCGGGCCTGGCTGTCGATAGCGCAAATAATCTTTATGTAGCCGACTTGGGCAGTGGCTCGGTATTCAAATTCCTACCCGGCGGAACGCAAACAATTTTTTTCCCCGGCCTGAGTGCGCCCCGATCCTTGGCTTTCGATTCTAACGGCGTCCTTTATGTCGGCGAATTCGGCAGCCATGACATCGTAAAATTCCCTGGTGGGTTGAAAACTCCTTTTAGTCACGATGACACGTTTATCGGTGGCATTGCCTTCGAGCCCCCCACGGCGCAATTAACAAATATCTCCACCCGCGCCTCTGTTCAAACAGGCTCAGGCGTTACCATCGCCGGGTTCATTGTCACGGGAACGGACTCGAAAACGGTCGTGCTTCGCGGGCTGGGTCCTACTTTGGGTCAACCACCGTTTAACGTTACTGGGGTATTGGCTGATACAACCCTGCAAGTGTTCGATGGTAGTGGGCACCCGCTGTGGTTTAACGATAATTGGAAGGACACGCAGCAAGCCCAGATCCAGGCGACAGGGCTTGCACCTCCGAATGATTTGGAGTCGGCTATCCTGCAAGTCTTGCCGCCGGGGAATTATACCGCCGTCCTCTCTGGCAAGAATGGGACCACTGGCGTTGGTTTGGTGGAAGTGTACGATATAAGTCCTGGCGTTTTTGCCGAGCTAACGAATGTCTCAACTCGAGGTTTTGTGGGTACCGGTGACAACGTGATGATTGCCGGTATTATCACGAACGGAGGCAATGGCAGTACGCAGATAGTCGTGCGCGGACTTGGGCCAACCCTCGCCGCGCCGCCATTTAACATCGCAGGCGCTCTGGCCGACCCGATAGTAACTTTGGTGGACCAGAACGGCATGGTCGTAAAAACTAACGATAATTGGAAAAATACGCAGCAAGCGGCTATTCAGGCAACAGGGCTTGCGCCGCCGAATGACCTTGAGTCGGCCGTGGTTGTGACTGTCGCCACGGGAAGATATACTGCTATTCTTTCGGGGAAAAATGGTGGAACGGGAATAGGTCTGGTTGAAGTTTATAACCTGAAATAAGCGGCCTGCTGCTTCGGCTGAATCCAGTTCGATTGGGATTGCTGGCGAAAGAGCTGAGTTGAAAAATTCGCGTGGCTTGGTAGGGATTGAAAAATCCTGGCGCGATGTCCAAGTCTCAACCGCAAATTCTTCCAACCGACCGATCGTTCTGGTTTTGCCTGCGTGCTCAGACGAAGCGCGAGCATTTCGCCGCCATCGCTCTGCGCAAGCAACATGGGATCGAGTGTTTCGCACCGCGCCTGCGCATGCGCAAATTGACACGGAGAGGCCCGGTCTGGTTTGTGGAGGCAATGTTTCCCGGCTACTTCTTTGCCCAGTTCGACTACGTCACTGAACGGCGGCGTGTCGAGCATGCACCAGGTGTCCGTGGTCTGGTTCAGTTTGGGGATCGACTGGCGACAATCGACTCCACCATCATCGATGCCCTGCGCCAGCGAATGGAGGCTGACGAATTGGTCACGCTCGATCCGGAACTCAAAGTCGGCCAGGAGGTGCAAATCGCGCATGGACCTTTACGCGGGATCGAGGTCCTCGTAACCCAATTGCTTCCCGCCTCGGAGCGGGTTCGGGTCTTACTGGAATTTCTGGGGCGCTCCCTGCAAATGGAATTGCCAAAGGGGACTTTGATTCAACCCCGTTCGTCCGTCGTTTCCTCTTTGAATTAGGAACCGAACTGGCTCGAAGCCTTGGTACGTCTCAACCGTGAACGGTGGGGGCTAGCGGGCCTGTGCCAAAGCCTCGGACAACTGGGTGCTGTCGCGCTGCTTCGGGATTCTGTGAACCACTTGCAGACCATGCTCAGTTTCGTAAGCCTCTGGTGCTCTGAGGGCCAGGAATGCCAATGTCACCGCAGAGCTGAAGGTAAGGGCGCCGCTGATGATAATGAAAAACATGATACGTATAAAAGCATAAGCAATGCCGCGGCGCGTCCTATGTGCTCTTGAAGCCAGTGCCGGGGTTGAGCGGCGGTGTTAATATAAGTTCCTTATACTGTGATATTTATAGATATGAAAACATTTCCAATCACTTGAGAAACAGCTGCAGGACCAATTACCACAAAAATCAGCGCCTTCTTGGTAGCCTGCCGCACCCGGCTTACAGGGTTGCGCGTGCGCCCGATCTCGTACTGCACCAGAGC
>QHPN01000106.1 GCA_003219115.1 Verrucomicrobiota bacterium
AAAACGTTTTTTCGCCGGCGCGTTTTCCCGCAAAAATAATTTCGGCGTCTGGGCGAGCCCACCCTAGCATCTCGGGATTGGCGAGCGCGTCGTAAACGACGACGTCGGCCTGCTCCAGTAACTCCTTTCCACGCAAAGTTACGAGCCCCAGATCGCCTGGTCCGGCCCCGACCAGGACACATTTCCCCTTCCTACTGATGCTCCTGCTCATGCGAGCTTCTCAAAAACATTCGCCGCTAATTTCTCTGGGTCGCTGCCCCGCTCCACCGCCATCTTAGCGGCCGATCCATCACCGAAAACTTGCGTGCGCAATTCCAGCTCTCCATTCACAACCCGAGCGTGCACGCCTACGGGCAAATCGCAATCACCCTGCAACAATCGCAAGAATTCGCGCTCCGCCCGCAAACAGAGGTGCGTGTCACGATCATCAATAGACGACACAATTTGACGCACCGGAAAATCCGCTTCCCGCGTTTGCAGGGCGATGATGCCCTGGCCGCCTGCGGGTAGAAAGTTTTCAGTTGGCAAAACTTCCGCAAAAATTTTGTGACCTTCGAATTCAAATTTCGGAGGCGAGAACCCGAGTCGCTCCAGCCCTGCCCGGGCGAGAATGATCGCGTCCCAATCGCTTTCGATAAATTTTCGTAAGCGCGTTGGCACATTTCCTCGCAACGGGACGATCCGCGCCTCGGGATTGATGGCGCGCGTCTGCCGTTGTCGCCGCACGCTTCCTGTCGCGATGGTCGTGATCGGCGTAGACGCGGGGCCTTTTCTCAACAACAAATCCTCGACACCGGCACGTGGCAAAACCGCCGCAATGATCAGTGCGCCATCCATTTCGCTCGGGATATCTTTTGCGCTATGAACAGCGACATCGATCCGTTTTTCGACTAGCGCGCGCTCTAACTCAGCCGTGAAAATTCCTTTACGTCCCGCCTTCCTGCTACCGGAATTCAAAACGCCACTCCGGCTCGGACCTTCGTCGCCTCTGCTCCGGACGATTTCGATCTCAACTTCAATCGCCCATTTTTTGCGCAACGTGCATTCCGCCATTCGCGCCTGCGCCAGGGCCAGGTCACTTCCCCGGCTGCCGATCACAATTTTTCGTAGTGGCGGCGCCTGATCCAACGCCGACAATTGTTCAACCACCACAGCGTGTTGCTACGATTCCGACGTCCGCAACGTCCCCGCTCACGCCCGTCGGACAGTCGCTTGTTGGTCGTGTTGCAGTGTCGGCCCGCACCAGGTACTTTTGAAAATCCGCGACGTGCTCGTCAATGATAGCTTCCGCTGCTGCCAGCTGTTGCCGACGAAGCTCGAGCGATTCACTCGCGATCTCTTGCAACGAATCAATGTCGTAAAGGTAAACGCCGTCTAATTCGTTGACTTCCGGAGCAACATCGCGTGGCACGGCAGTATCAATAATAAAGAGTGGACGATCGGCTCGGTCGCGCAAAATCGGCACCAGCAATGGCGGGGTAAGCAGGTGCGTCTCCGCCGCTGTTGAAGAAATAAGAATATCGATCTCGCGACATTGCTCGAGCCAGGTTGCGAAAGGCACCGCAATTCCTTCCATCTGGTTCGCCAGTTCTTCCGCGCGCGCCGGGGTGCGATTGCTGACGCGCAAATCTGAAACGCCCCGGGAGGCGAGCGCACGCAACGTTTTCTCGCTGGTTTCCCCGGCCCCCAATACCAAAACCTTGCGACCTCGCAAATCGCCAAAAATCTTTCCCGCCAAATCCACCGCCACCGATCCCACCGACACCGGCCCACGCGTGACCTGCGTTTTTGAACGTACCTGTTTCGCCACCCGAAACGCACGCTGACAAAGTCGATTCAACCAGGGTCCGGCGTTCCCATTTGAACGCGCATTTTCATAGGCGCGCTTGGCTTGTCCGAGGATCTCGGTCTCGCCTACGACCATTGAATCGAGACCTGAGGCGACGCGAAAAAGATGCCGGGCGCACTCCGCGTTTTCCATTCGATAGAACGCGTCCAAATCCTTTTTTGAACTCGATCCGCCATCGATTCGTAGAGATTGCGCAAGATGCTCGCTCAAAATGCCTCGATCCGCCGCGGCGTAAATCTCCACCCGATTGCAAGTGGTCAGCAACAGCACCTCGTGGCAGCCCAGATCACGCAGCAGTGCTTCCGTTCGGGCATGACCGACGAACCGTTCGCGCGCTTCAATCGGCGCAGTTCGATGATTCAGGCCAAAACAAAAAAGGTTCATGCGCGATGACCGACAAATTCAATGCTCCACAAGAGCGACAGTGCGACCGCGAACGCAACCATGCAGAGGGTGGCAATACGCCGCGGTGTCACGCATCGGAAATACCGGCTCTGCAGAATCGCTCCGTACAAAACCCAGATCGCAATCGCCAGAGCAATTTTGGTCCACGGCAGCGGCTCGCTCACGAAAAATCCGCTGATCAACCCCGCGCTATAAAGAATGAACCCGAACCAAAGCAGCCGCGTCATGGTCGAAAACAGATTGGGCAACGGCGGGAGATGATAAAAAATCGAGCGCAACTGGTGAGTCTTGAGTTGCCGTTCTTGGACAAGATACATCGCGCCGGCAACGCAGGCGAGCGCGAACGCGCCGTAGGCGATAATCGAGATCGAGGCGTGAAATTCCAACCACGGATTTGGAGAGACCCGAGAAGCGCGTGGTGTGTCGATCGGCAGGACCAAAGCAGTAACTTGGAGAAGAAAAACAAGAGGCGCGGTAAACGCGCCCATCAGCGACAGCCGATAAGTCGTCCCAATGAGCATATAAATAAGGGCAATCGACCAAGCCAGGAAAACCAGCACTTCGAACAGGTTTGTAATCGGACAACTGCCGAGGGCGTGCCCGCGGATGGACAGGAACGCAGTTTGCAAGAGGAATCCGAGCGCAATCGATAGGAATACCACCCGGCTCCTTCTGAACACGCGCGCCCGCAACGAAACAATGGTTCGAATTATCGCCGCGAAATAGCAAAGCGTCGCGTAAATCAGGAGCTGCCGATCCATGGCGTTGGCAGAGTAAAAGTACCGCTCCGGCTTCGCAACCCATCTCCGCAAGGCGTTGACCTTTATTCTTAAGGCGCTAGCATCGCCCCGGCGATGCCAGAAGAGACCCTTTCCCAATTGCGCGCCACAGTGCGCGATGTTCCGGATTTCCCCAAGCCCGGAATCATCTTCAAAGACATCACACCGATCTTGAAAGACGGCGCGTTGTTCCGTGCATCGATCGAAGTTTTCCTCCAGCAATGCCGCGGGAAAAAAATCGACAAAATCGTGGGAATTGACGCCCGTGGCTTTCTCTTTGGTTCAGCCGTCGCATATGCCCTCGGAATCGGTTTCGTCCCATTGCGCAAGAAAGGCCGGCTGCCCTATCGGACCGAAAGCGCGCGATATTCGCTTGAGTACGGCGAAGCGGAAATGGAGTTGCATATCGACGCGATTGAGCGCCGCGAAAAAATTGTATTGATCGATGATCTGCTCGCCACCGGCGGCACCAGCGCTTCCGCCGCGACCTTAATCAAAAAAGTCGGCGGCGATTTAATTGAGGCGATCTTTTTGATCGAGCTCGAGTTTTTGCACGGGCGCAAGAAGCTCGAACCCACTCCCGTGACATCGTTTTTGAAGTACTAGTTTCCATCGGTATCCTGCCGATGAATACGGCGCGCTGTAGAGGCGGCCCTGTTGGCCGCATTACAGTCGGCGATCTGAAAAATGCTGCCCTTTATTTCAGATGCCACGACGACTTCGACCTTGATTGCTTGCAGCTCGAGTTGGTCGTGGATCACCTGCAATAGCGCCAGCGCTTCGTCACTGGGTAAATGCCGGCAACGCAATTCGATTCGCGCCGCCCTGCCCTTGAGTTCCTGATGCGCTTCCGTCATTTCGCCATCCAGAATGAACGAAGCGTAAGTATTGAATTTCTCCTGCAGTTCGTGCAGCTGCTCGTCGCCGCCCGTCCATGGGCGCGCTTCGTTCATTACCAGCAGCACGTCGCCGCTTTTCTGGTCGACCGCGAACAGGTCAATTACGGCGGGATTGGCAATGCCGATTTGCGTTTCTGTCATGCGATCGTCAAGGGATTGAACGCCATTGATTTCGCACGATAATCGCGTGTGGCAAAAAAAACGAGACCGGCACGTTTGACTCTGCTCGGCCGGAGCGACGCGCGCTTGCCCGCGTCGCCCTCCGAAGCGACGCTGGAAACGTTTTCGAATCCCGCAAAAAGAAATTATCGGATTCATTTTGAAACATCGGATTTTACTTCGCTCTGTCCGGTCACGGGCCAGGCCGACTTTGCCCGGATTGAAATTGATTACATCCCGGACAAACTGTGCGTCGAAAGCAAATCGCTAAAATTTTATCTGGCGTCATTTCGCAAAGAACGCGCCTTCAACGAGGCGGTCACAAATCGTATTCTCGACGACTTTATTCGCGCCTGCTCGCCCCATGAAGCGAACGTCACTGCCTCATTCTCCGCCCGCGGCGGGATTGCCCTGACAGTACGGGCAAGATTTCCGGATGCCTCGAAGCCGGCGGCTGGGCTGAGGGATGGCTCGGACGTTCGTCGCTCCCGTCTGTGAAACGTGCGGTTGTTTTGCTGAGCGGGGGTGTCGACTCAGCGACGACATTGGCGATTGCCAAAGAGGAAGGTTACGAACTTTTTGCTCTCTCCTTCCGCTACGGCCAACGACACCAGATTGAAGTTATCTCCGCTCAGCGGATCGCGAAGTCACTCGGCGTGAAAGCGCACCGGGTAATCGAGATTGATTTGCGCGCGATCGGCGGCTCTGCCCTGACTGATGCGATCGATGTTCCCAAAAATCGCAGCGAAAACGAGATTTCCAGCGGAATTCCGATCACCTATGTGCCGGCGCGAAATACCATCTTTCTGAGCTACGCTTTGGCCTGGGCCGAAGTGATCAATGCGGCCGACATTTTCATCGGAGTTAATGCGCTCGATTACAGCGGCTATCCTGACTGTCGGCCGGAGTTCATCCTTCAGTTCCAAAAACTGGCGCGGCTGGCGACGAAAACCGGAGTCGAAGGAAAGCGTTACTGCATTCACGCACCATTGATCGACCTGACAAAAGCGCAAATTATCGCCAAAGGGGCGAAGCTTGGCGTTCAATTCTCGTTAACTATAAGTTGTTATGATCCGGCCTCGGACGGCGGCGCCTGTGGCGAATGCGATTCGTGTTTGTTGCGGGCGAAAGGTTTTTGCGAAGCCGGAATTCCGGATCCGACACGGTACGCAAAGCTGTCATCCTGAGCCCGCAAAGACGGCGAAGGATCTCCCATGCGCACAATACCGTCACCCAATCTTGTGTGAGTAATCACCGGTTGAGAGGTCCCTCGCGTCCGCTCGGGATGACACTCCAATAGCGGCGCGCATTCAGTCGCGCAATCCCGGGATATGAGCGTAACCGACAAATCGCGGCCGCACTTTGCCGTCCTCGACCTCGCCCTTGTCCGCCCGCGGCATTTTGAAATCGAACACGCTCACTCCGAATCGCTGCACAGTTTGATAAGTCCGGCCATCGCTCGCGCCAACCATCACCCGAGCGCCGGTTTTCTTCTCCCGTCCCAAATAAATCATCGCGTGCGTAATCGGCGGATCGCGCTGGATGGAATAGGTGCCAGTCCAGAACAGTAAATCGCCCGGTTTCAAATTATCGAATTCGAATGAATCCTCCTTTTGACTCACAACTGCCTCGAATTTGCCCGCTCGCCTCAGCCACACATATTGCTCGCTGGAATCGCGCGGCACGTCGTCGATCCCATTTTGTTTGAGGACAAAATAGACAAAGCCCGAGCAGTCCATTCCGCCATTCTCCGGATCGGCTGAACCGTATTTGTAATCGAGATTGCGGGTGGTCAGTTCAAGGGCCGAAGTCAGTAGTCGCTGCAATTTTGCCGGATACTTTTCGAAGCCGCTAATCGCTTCCGGGAGCAAGGTAGCGTTCGGAGCGCCGCGTTTTGTTTTTTCCGGCGTTGCAGTCGGAGTCGATGAAGGAGAAGGCGTCTCAGTTGGCGACGGGTTTTCGCTTGGCTCCGCCGTTGGCGAAGATTTCTTTTGTCGTTTCGCAGACGGAGAAGCACTTGGTGACGGGGAACCCGATTTCTTTTTTGCTGAGGTACTCGGTGACGCTGAAGCCGATTTCTTTCTTGTTGTCGACGATTTTTTCTTTTTGTGTGGAGTAGGAGTTGGCGTCGGCGTGGAAAAAATCTTTTTGATCTTCTCGCCAACGGTTTCTTCGGCGGAGCGCGCGCTAAGCGCTAAGGATAGGACCAATACCGAAGCGATGAGGGTTCGGATTACCATTGAGGCAAGCTAATGCAGATGGTCATTTCGAGCGAAAGCGAGAAATCCTGCAATGCTGCTTAAACGTTTCGCAACGGGATCCCTCGGCTTCGCCACGCTCCGCTCGGGATGACGGACGTCGTGACAACAAACTATGCAGCGAGTTCTTGCAGCACCGCTTTGTTGATGCGAATTCCAGCGTCGAGATTTTCCAGTGGGAAATTCTCGTTCGGCGAATGCGCGCGACAGTCGGGCAGTGCGAGTCCCAGCAGTAATGTTTCCGCGCCAAGGATGTCACGAAAATCCGACACGATCGGTATGCTACCGCCTTCGCGAATCAGCACCGGATCGCGCTCGAATGCTTTCTTCAGGGCGTGCTGGGCCGCAACCCCGTATTTCGAGTGCGGATCGGTCAGATACCAGGGGCCAGCATGGCCGGCTGTCATGTCGAGTTTCACGCCAGGCGGACAACTCTTTTGCAAATGCTCCTGCGCCAACGCGTTGATCTTGTCGCCGTCCTGATTCGGAACGAGACGGAAGGTAAGCTTCGCCATGGCCTCGCGCCCGATCACCGTCTTGGTCCCCTGCCCCTGGTAGCCGCCCCCGAAGCCGTTGATCTCCGCCGTCGGTCGCGCCCAAATGCGTTCCAGCGTCGAAAAACCCTTTTCGCCAAACAATTCCGGCACACCAGTCTCTTTCACGATTTCTTCATCCGCGTTCAACGGAATCTTGCGCCACATTTCTCGTTCCCAATTTTCCAGCGGCAACACATCGTCGTAAAAACCGGGAATGGCGACGCGCCCGTTGGCGTCGTGTAAAGTGGCGAGCAGTCGTGCCATCGCCGCGAGCGGATTCATGACGGCGCCGCCATAAATTCCGGAATGCAGATCCATCTTCGGACCGGTGACTTTCAATTCCAGCGCCGTAACACCGCGTAATCCGTAACTCATTGTTGGAATGCCCGGGGCAATCATTCCCGTATCAGAAACGACCACGACTTCAGGCTTCAGCACATCGCGATTTTGCGAGAGAAAGTTTCCCAGGTTGGCGCTGCCGATTTCCTCTTCGCCTTCGATGACGAAATGTAAATTGACCGGAAGATCGCGGTTCGCCTCGAGTTGTTCCTGCACGCCGAGGATGTGTGAAAGAATTTGGCCTTTGTTATCCGTCGCGCCGCGAGCGAAGACGTAACCATTTTTCAAAACTGGTTCGAAAGGGGGCGAATCCCAAAGCCGGACGGGATCGGGCGGCTGCACGTCGTAATGCCCATAGATCAAGACGGTGCGACGGCCGGGTTTGTGTTCGTTTTGAGCCCAAACCACGGGATGGCCCGGTGTCGGGCAAAGTTTCGCAGACAACCCTATCTTGGTGAGTTTTTCCACCAGCCAATGCCCACACTCGGTTACTTTTTCGGCGCATTGATCGTCGGTCGAGACACTGGGGAAGCGGAGAAACTGATAAAAATCTTCAAGATGGCTTGCACGCATGGGCTGAATGTTAGCAACGACAACGCGCTTGTCATCCCGAGCCGCAGAGACAACGCCAGTCCGGCTCGGACCGAGGGATCTCTCGGGCGGTCGGGTTCTGTGCGAACTTATGTAGGCAATGACCAATGAGAGGTCCCTCGTCCCCCAATCGCGGGACTCGAAATGACAGCCATGCTAGCGTAGCGACATGCTTGAACGATTTCGTTCCGGAGTTGGTTTTCTTCTCTTGGTTGCGCTCTGCAGCTCTGTTTTCGCTCAGATCGATCGCATAACCGGCAAACCTTTTGCCACACGCTCGGAAGTTCTGGCGCGGCACGGAATGGTTTGCACAAGTGTGCCAGCGGCAACGCAGGCCGGGCTCGATATTTTGAAACACGGCGGCAGCGCGGTTGACGCCGCGATCGCGGCCAACGCCACTCTCGGATTAATGGAGCCGGTCTCGAACGGGATCGGCGGCGACCTTTTCGCTATCGTTTACAGCGCGAAAGAAAACAAACTCTATGGGATCAATGGCAGCGGCCGTTCCCCGTTAGGCCTGAGCTATGATCAGATGAAAGCGAAGCTCGACAAATTGGGCCGCAAAACGATTCCACCGCACGGCATGCTTCCAATCAGTGTGCCCGGATGCGTTGACGCCTGGAGCGAGTTGCATAAAAAATTCGGCAAGCTCAAGCTGAGTGACGATCTGGCGCCGGCTGCGAAATACGCCGACGAAGGTTTTCCGGTCACCGAGTTGATCGCCTTTTACTGGCACTTTGCGCCGGAAATTTATAAGGATTCGCCGGGCGCTTTTCTCGAAACGTATACCGTCGATGGCAAAGGTCGGACGCCGGCGAAAGGCGAAATTTTCAAAAACCCGGCACTCGCGAAGACGCTTCGTTTGATTGGAGAAAAAGGTCGGGATGTTTTCTACAAGGGGGAGATCGCGAACAGGATCGACAAATTCATGCGGGAGAACGGCGGTTTTCTCAGCAAAGCTGATTTTGAAAAGCATACGTCCACGTGGGTCGATCCGGTTTCGACAAACTACCGCGGCTACGATGTCTTCGAGCTACCGCCGAACGGACAGGGCATCGCCGCACTGCAAATCCTAAACATTCTCGAGGGGTTCGATCTGAAAGCGATGGGCCGGAATTCGGCAGAAACATTGCATGTAATGGTAGAAGCAAAGAAGCTTGCATGGGCGGATCGTGCAAAATTTTATGCTGACCCGCAGTTTGCGACGATTCCGTTAGCGCAATTGATCTCAAAGCAATATGCAGCAGAACGACGGAAGCTGATCGACCCGGAACACGCGGCCAAAATGGTGAGCCCGGGACCTGTAGAGGCAGGCGTGTCGCCTGCGAAATTGCGGCCGACACGGCTGCCTCCACAGGATCCTGCCGCAACGCCAAAGGACAATGGCGACACCATTTACATGTGCACCGCAGATGATGAAGGCAACATGGTTTCGCTCATCCAGAGCAATTACCGCGGGATGGGCAGCGGGGTTGTCGTGCCGGGTCTCGGTTTCATGTTTCAAGATCGCGGCGAACTGTTTTCAATGGAGCAGGACCATGCAAACGTTTATGCGTCAGGCAAGCGCCCATTTCACACCATCATTCCCGGTTTCGTGATGAAAGACGGCAAACCGTGGGAAGCGTTTGGTGTGATGGGCGGCGGGATGCAACCACAGGGACATGTCCAAGTTCTGACTAACCAGATCGACTTTGATTTGAACGTGCAGGAAGCGGGAGATGCTTCGCGATGGCAACACGAAGGCGATAACGAACCGACCGGCGAAAAAATGGAAAAAGGCGGTTACGTTGAAGTCGAGAGCGGGATCCCCTACGAAGTCATTCGCGAGTTGGAAAAGCGCGGCCACGACATGCGCTTCGACGTTGGCGGCTACGGCGGTTACCAGGCGGTAAAAGTAGAGATGCACGATGGGCGGCGTGTTTACATCGGCGCAAGCGAATCGCGCAAGGATGGCCAGGCTGCAGGCTACTGATTTAGCGAGCAAATCTGGCTGATCGTCAAAAGAACGAAAAGCGTGGGCGTCTGGCATATCTCCTGCGCGCAGACGATCCGATGTCATCCGCTCGCATCACCGAGCAATCCCATTCTGGCCGCGCACCACCGGTCCGATTCTCCACCATTAGATGGCTCGGTAGCATTCTGGTCACCGCAGCTATCTACCTCATTGCAGGCAAGTTAGCGCTCCTCCTGGCAGTTCCACCCGTGTACGCGACCGCGGTCTGGCCAGCGGCTGGTCTTGCCCTCGGCTGCCTCCTTTTGTTCGGCGACCGCGCCTGGCCGGGGGTTATCATTGGATCATTTCTCGTAAATTTTTGGAATTCGCTCGATACGGCAACGCTCGGCGGGATCGTGAAATCTGTCGCGATGCCTTTGTGTATCGGAGGCGGCGCTGCGCTGCAAGCCTATGCAGGTGCGTTCCTGGTCCGCTGGTTTGTGGGGATACCAACGGCGTTGGCCACGGAGAAAGCAGTCGTCCGCTTTTCCCTGGTCTCGACGGCAAGTTGTGTCATTGCCGCTACGATCGGAGTAACGGTGCTTTGGACCGCCGGCGTTATTCATTCGGCTGATTATTTAACCAACTGGGTCACCTGGTACGTCGGGGACGCGATTGGGACCCTGATCTTTGCGCCGTTGGTTTTGATCTGGAGTCAGGGGGCCGCGGACTGGCGCCGCAAACTTTCGGTCACGATTCCGATGACCTTCACTCTTGCCGTGGTGGTGGCGTTATTTTTCGAGACCAACCGATGGGAACAAGGGCGGGTAAGGATGGAATTCGACCAGCGTGTCGAAAGCATGACCCAAAAATTGCAAAGCGATTTTAACAGCTATCTCGATGTGCTCAAATCGGTGCAGAATTTCTTCGCCAGCTCGCCTTCTGTTAGCCAGGACAGTTTTCATTCATTCGTCGCGAGAGACATCGCCGATCATCCCGGGATCCAGTCGCTATCATGGGACGCACGCGTGCCGAAGGCCAAGGTGCCGGCTTTCATTGAGACGGCCCGCCACGACGGCCTGCTCAATTTTCATTTAACCGAGCGCGATGCGCAGCTAAAACTGATTCCGGCCGCTCCCCGTGATGAGTACATCGTGATCCGTAACGTCGAGCCGACATTTGGAAATGAGAAAGCGTTAGGATTTGACATCGCCTCGGATCCAATCCGACGCGAAGCCTCCGAATGGTCGAGAGATAAGGGCGAAGCTCGTGCGACCAAACAGACCAAACTCACTTACGAAAACGGAACGGTG
>QHPN01000241.1 GCA_003219115.1 Verrucomicrobiota bacterium
CCATGTCGTGCCAATAACCGACGTGCGGCGCGGCGATTTCATCGAGCAATTGTGGGATCTCCCGCTCGGACGGAATCTCTTCGTAGCCACGACGCCCCTCGATCCCGAGACCAACATTTTTCTCCGCCGCCTGTTCTATGATCGGCTTGAGACATTCCTTGACCCGGGCGAGATACGCTGGCGCCGCCTGCTCACGCGTCCGCACAGCGTCGATTTTTTTTCGAACATATTTGCGGGAAAGAAGATCGCCATTCTGCGCCAGCGCAATTAATTGGTCGGTGATCGGATTCATCGAGATCGAGCCGCAATGCAGTACGACAAACGGCGCGTTCAGGCGTGCGGCAAAATCGAGTGTTTGCAGTGTCTGTTTCACGGCTCGATCGCGCTCGCTTTTTCGAGCAGCGGAAAATTCGTAGCAATCGGGCGACGCGCTCGTGATTTCGACCGGCAATGGACAGAAATTGTGCAAGCTGCTGATTCGTACTTCGCCGGTATCAAACATTTTTTGAATTCCAGGCATGAGCGAAATGCGAATGCCGTGTCCTAGCTCGATCAGATCGAAACCAAGGGCATGAATCTCGCGCAACATTTCATCGCCCGAAGTGTGGCGTCCTGAATTCCAGCAGGTGGAGAACGCAATCATCGGTCAGGCGACTGATCAGGCGACTGGCGCCATTTCGGATTCTGAGATGGGAGCTTCGGGTCGATCGCAGACATGCCGGCCGGCCATGCTTAAGACGTAAACGGCCGCAATTCCATAAATCACCGACGCGACGGCGAGAGCTGTGCGCATGCCGATCAAATCCGAAACACCTGGAACGACCAATCCCCCGATCGGCATCAAGCCGAAAAAGCTCATACCGAAGACAGCAGAGACACGGCCGCGCAAAGCGGGCGGCGCATGTTCCTGCACGATGGTATTGGCCAAGCCGAAATTCATCGAAAGGGCGATCGCGACGAGCCCCATTGCCAATGCGGCGGCAAGAAAACTGTGCGACTGCGACATGCAAAAAACGCCGGCGGCAATGGCGATGACATTGAAGCTCATGAATTTCAACCGGCGTTCGCGTTCGACCGTAAGCAAACCGACAGCACCAAAAAATGCTCCCGTCCCGCTCACTGCCATCAGCCAGCCAAGTTCGCGCGGTCCCAGGTGGAGAATGTTGCGGACGTAGAGGGGCAACATTGCCGGCGAGATCGCGGGAAAAATGAAAATCGTGTTGAGCGCAATGAGCATGATCATCGAGATGATAATGCGATTAGATCGGACGTAGCGAATACCGTCGCCAAAGCCGGTTTGGCGCTGGGCTTCTTCCTCAGCTGTGCCGATGGGGCGTTTCGGAAGCGAGACTAGCGCGATGATGAGCGCAACAAACGAAATCGCATTGCTGAAGAAAGCTGATGCTGCTCCCCACCAACCGACTAAAATGCCGGCGATCGAAGGTCCAATTAGTCGTGATCCGTGAAAAACTGAACGATCCAGTGCGACGGCGGAAGCGATTTCCTCGCGCTTTACCAATTCCGGAACGAGCGCCGAGATCGCAGGCATTTCGAAACCAATCGCGATTCCGAGCAAACTCCCAAAAACTATCATGTGCCACATGTGAATTTGGTGGGTTTGGACGAGCCATCCCAGGGCGACCGCGAACACGATTTGCGCAACTTGAGTCGCGATCAGAATCTTGCGCTTGTCCGAACGATCCGCGGCTGATCCGCCGATCGGAGTGAAAATAATTGTTGCTACACCTGTGGCAAAGGTCGCCAACCCGATCATGAACGCGCTGTCGGTCAACGTGCTCATGACATAGCCCTGCGCCATCCACTGCATCCAGGTGCCGCTGTCGGAAATGAGCGAGCCAATGATGTAACGGCGAAAGGGCCCGGCATGCAGAAGCGCGAGCATTTTTCGTCGGGATCCGGGTACGTCAGCACTCATGGGCAGAGACAAATACGTGCGGCGCGACGCAGTAGCAATCGCGTCAATGCCGGCGCGGCTTTTACGGATGCGGCCGGAGATGATTGGCCCAGAACAACAAGCCTACCAGCACCCCCAGGGACGCGATGATAATTGCCAAAGCTTTTTGCGTGTCTTTTGTCATGTGAAACGACGGCCACTTTGGGTTGGAACTGGACCCACGTCCACGATTTTTCGCAAATATCCACGAGTGATATCTTTATTCGGCAGTTAGAAACAACCGCTCCTTGAGAAAACGCCAGAAAACTAAGCGCGTTCGTATTCCAATGAGGGCGCAGCAAATTTTTGGTCTGACCGTTTTTGAAAATGCGTCTCCTTGATTATCGTTAACCATGCGCATCGATCGATTTACCCAAAAGATGCAGGAGGCGCTGCAAAGCGCGCAGGATATTGCCTCGCGTACACAAAGCCCTGAAATTGGCAACGAGCATTTTCTGCTCGCACTGCTTGATCAAAGCGAAGGCGTGACCCGGCCGTTACTGGAGAAAATTGGAGTGTCACCCGATGCCTTGCGGTCACGACTCGAAACCGATTTAGCGCGTCGCCCTAAAATCAGCGGCGCGGTTTCTGATTTGCGCATTTCAAATGACCTGCGTCGCACGCTTGATGCCGCCGAGAGTGAGATGTCGAAGTTGAAAGACGAATACATGAGCGCTGAGCATTATCTGCTCGCTCTCGCTGGCGAAAATAATTCGGCGGCGAAAGCGCTGAAGGATCTGGGCGCGGCCCGCGACAAGATCATGCAGGGATTGCAGCAAGTGCGCGGTTCACAGCGCGTCACCGATCAAAATCCGGAGGGAAAATATCAGACGTTGGAGAAATATGGACGCGACCTGACGCAACTGGCGCGACGTGGGAAAATCGATCCGGTCATCGGGCGCGACAATGAAATTCGGCGCGTGATGCAGGTGCTTTCACGCCGGACCAAAAACAATCCGGTGTTGATCGGCGAACCCGGCGTTGGCAAAACCGCGATCGTGGAGGGATTGGCGCGTCGGATCGTTTCCGGCGATGTCCCGGAGTCACTGAAAAACAAGCGCATTATTGCGATGGACATCGGGGCGATGGTGGCCGGGGCAAAATTTCGCGGCGAATTCGAAGATCGGCTGAAAGCGTTTTTGAAAGAGGTGACCGATTCGCAGGGCGAGATCATCCTTTTCATCGATGAGCTGCACACCATCGTGGGTGCGGGCGCGGCGGAAGGATCGATCGATGCCTCCAACATGCTCAAGCCGATGCTGGCGCGCGGCGAGTTGCGCACGATCGGCGCAACCACGCTCGATGAGTATCGCAAGTACATCGAGAAAGATGCTGCGCTGGAACGCCGTTTCCAGCCGGTGATGGTAAACGAACCGAGCGTGGAAGACACAATCGCCATCCTGCGCGGATTGAAAGAACGCTACGAAGTGCATCACGGCGTCCGTATCACCGATGCCGCACTGGTTGCCGCTGCGGTCTTGTCGCATCGCTACATCAGCGACCGGTTTTTACCGGACAAAGCGGTCGATTTGGTGGACGAAGCGGCCTCGCGTTTGAAGATCGAGCTCGATTCCATGCCGACAGAAATCGACGTGATCGAACGCGAGATCATGCAGCACGAGATGGAGCGGCAGGCGCTGAAAAAGGAAAAAGATGCGGCCAGCAAAGAGCGACTCAAGAAACTCGAAACAAGTGCGCTCAAGGCGGAATGGCAAAAGGAAAAAGCGCAAATAAACGAACAGGCGAAGCTGAAAGAAGAGCTTGATCAGTTGCGAACGGAACTGGAGCGCGCGCAGCGGCGCGGCGAACTCGCGAAAGCCAGCGAAATTCAGTACGGAAGAATTCCGGAACTGGAAAAAAAATTGCGCGAGACCGTAGCTGCGACGCCCTCGTCGCAGGAAGTGCCCGCGGCGCCCCCGCCGCGTTTCCCCATCATCGATTTCGATCCCGCTGCGCCAATAGCGAACGTTCGAGGCGGTCGTCTCCCGCACTGGCGTCAAGATGGGACGGCATACTTTGTTACCTGGCGGACCGCAGATTCTCTTCCGAAAGAACGCGTACAACAGTGGTTGGAGGAGCGAGAAGCGTGGATGCGGGCACATCCCGAACCATGGGATTACGCCACCGAACAAGAGTACTACCGCCTCTTTCCCGATCGGTGGGAGAAATGGCTCGATGAATGCCTCGGCGAATGTTTACTGGCGCGGCCGGACCTTCGGCAAATCGTAGAAGAGACGTTGATGCACAACGACGGCAACAAATACCAACTGCACGAATTCATCGTCATGCCGAATCACGTTCACGTCCTTGTCACGCCCTTAGGCGAACACACCCTTTCGGAAGCACTCCAGGAATGGAAATCGGTTTCCGCTCGCCGCATCAATCAAGTGTTGGGGCGCAAAGGTGAATTCTGGCAGAAAGAGAGTTTCGATCACATTGTGCGGGACGCGGACAATGCGGAGAAGTTTGCCAGTTACATTCGGCGCAATCCATTGGCACTGGCGCCGCGACTGCGCGGGGCACGGGCGT
>QHPN01000242.1 GCA_003219115.1 Verrucomicrobiota bacterium
AGAACAATCTGATTATCGGGCCCGTTTACTACTACTCCAGCGATCAACACCTTATCACCGGTTTGAACAAAGCCGCGTGTAGAAATGTTGAAGAGCTTGCTCGGTTCGCTGCTGTCCAGGTCGTATCCTTCTACCAGTGCCACGCCTGTCGTGCCGGCAACGCCGCGCACGATCGCGGTGTAGTTGCCCGGATCCAGCGTCATGAGGATGGCTGATTCCGCATCGTCCGGAGGGGCAAACCCGCTCGCTAAAATTTCGGCGGAATTCGACGCGTTCCGCCAATCGTCATTAAACCCACGGAAGGTCTGCTCCTGAAACAGTTCCACCTGCGGATTAGCTAACGCTCCTGGAACTTGGAAGCGCGTAAGAGTAGGCCCAAGGGCGCGCACCAGAACTTTCTTTGGCCCGGAGCCAGTGACAACGAACCCGCCGATGAGCACGTTATCGCCGGTCGCGACTAAACCACGGGTGGAAATATTGGCCAGGGAATGAGGAATGGCGCCGTTGATTTCCACCGCGCCGACGTCGGGCGCCGCACCACCGCGCAAGTAACCGCGTTGATCGCGAGCCGGCGCGCCGGTGGAGGTACCATTATCTTTCGCCGGACTATCCGCTTGCGGCAGATGCGTCTTTGTTGGACCGCCGTTATCCGCGAGCGGGCCAAGCAGGAGATCCACTCCGATGCGACCTGCGCCGAAGCTGCACGATGTTCTGATAGGCTGGAGGTGCCGCCGAGTCCGCTCGTGCAATTGTCACCGGTGGTGCCTTTGGCGATTAAGGTATTTGTCAATGTCACCACGCCGGTGAGATTCTCAATTCCACCCCTGTTCGGCGCGGAGTTCCCGCTCAGAGTGACGTTCGTAAGCGTCAAGCGTGCATTGTAGTTGTAAATGCCGCCGCCAGCTTCGCTCGCCGAGTTACCGCTCAAGGTTGCGTTAGTCAGCGTGGCGGTACCACCAAAGTTAAGAATTCCGCCACCCCTTGCACCGAGATTACCGTTGAGTGTCGTGCTTTCGACGGTGAGCGTGCTGTTAGACTCAGTATTAATTGCGCCGCCAAACGTCACTCCGTTATCACCGTTGGTGCTTAAAGTAGTGTTGGTAAGCGTGGTCGTGCCCGCGTTGTCGATAGCGCCGCCACTGGGTGCTGTGTTAGCACTGAAAACGCTGCCGGCTACGGTCAGAGTTGAGTTTGTACTGACATAAATCGCTCCGCCGTTTGCTCCTGCTTTATTATTTGTGAATGTGCTATTAGTGATCGTGATAGCGGGGCCATCGAACACCTGCATGGCGCCGCCGTAGCCACCTCCGGCACTCTCGGTCGAGGAGTTGTCGTGAAAATTGCTGCCGGTGATGGTTGTAACAGCGCCCGAAGAACGCGGTTTGACCGCGCCGCCGCCACCGGTGTTGAAGGCGAACTCACAATTGGTGATCGTCAATGGTCCCCAACAAAGGATTGCGCTGCCACTCCAGCTGGGCGAGGTCTTGTTATAGAGGAACTTCGTGTTTTCGGCATTAACTGTGCCAGTGCTGGCGACAGCGCCACCGTCTCCGCTCGCAGCAGAAGCATGACTAAGCGTAATGTTTTCGAGTGTAAGCGTCGCACTAGTGGCGACGTTTAAAATGCTTGTCGCGTCGTTGCCACTAATCTCGATCGCTGCGCCGCCGTTAATCGTCACGTTGGTTGTGATGGTGGGCAGAGGTCCTTTGTTCGCATCGAGGGTTATCTTGCCGGACACACTAAAGGTGACGGTCCCGCCAGGGCTGGTGCCACTTTGGCAAGCATCCAGCTTTTGGCGGACTTGAGATGCAAGGCCTGTGTCACCCGGATCGGTCACGACTTGATCAGCGGCTTCCGCGTGACCCAGAAATGCTAGTAATAGCATTGCGGCAGAAAAGAGAGGTGGAGAAAACTTAGTCTTCATCCAAATAGGATCTTTCCTGCTAACGCGCAGAAGTGTCGCTAATCACGCCAAGTTTTTTCCCATCCTTCATCGCGAGCAGAGGCGAGCGATTTCTCGTACCGCATCACTGCTTCGAACGCCAAAAATAGATGCGGGGCCGCAAAGGCACGATACGGCGTGGAAGTTGCCGGCTCTGCGTCGTCCCTGTACTGACGTGGTGGTCTAAGGATTGTTGACGGTCAACCGTGGCTTTGAGCTGGTCGATTTCGTCTCGCTAACTCTTCGCACCGTCGCAGCGAGGGCGTTGACTTGCTCTTTCAGCTGCGCAATCGCCACCGCTTGGTCTTGAACCTTCCGATGTTCTTTTAGGAATTCGTTGAGAAGCATGGCGTTGACCGCGTCATAGCGGACTGTCATTACTTTGCCGTCCTCGTCGCGAATGACCAAACGAGTATCGATCTTCTCGACCTCTTCAGCGATCAGGCCAAACTGCGTCACACCGTCAGGATCAAGTTCTTTCTTATAGCGGAAAGTAACTGGCTTAAGTGCCAGGATAGTGTCGCTGGCTTTGTCCATCGGCCTGATCTCATCTTTAAAGCGAGCCGATGATTTGACCGTGCCGAGTTTACCGTTGGAATCGACAAACACGGCAACGGCGCTCCCACTGGCGACCGTCTTACCGGAAATCCCTGCTATGTAGGTGGCGGTCTGTGTCCCTTGTTTTCCGATGCGAATAGTATTCGCTTCGCCGGTTTTTCCTAGCACATTGGCGCCGATTTCGACGTTGTTGCTACCGGTGGTCAGGTTCGCTCCGGCATCACGGCCGACGGCAACGTTATTTGAGCCGATGGCGTTATTAGACAGTGCACCGATCCCTTCGGCTGTATTGTAGCTGCCACTCCTGTTGTTGTACAAGGCCAGATAGCCGGTGGCGGTGTTGCTAGTACCGCTTAAATTCGTATAGAGGGCGCGACCTCCAGTGGCGGTGTTGAAGTCGGTGACATTGTTGGCGTTGGCGTCACTACTATAAAGCGCCTCCGCACCGGTGGCGGTATTGTAGATGCCGGTACGATTGCTATACAACGCCTGCCATCCATTGGCTACGTTTCCATAACCAGTGCTAATCGAATACAGCGATTGGAACCCAATGGCCGTGTTGTAACTCGCGGAGGCGTTGATAGCGCCGAAAAGCGCGAAGCCGCCGATCGCAGTATTCTGACTTCCTTCGATATAAAGACCGGCCACCGATCCTACCGCGGTATTGTCGCTACCTGTTGTGTTGAAAGTCAAGGCCTGGGAACCCACGGCGGTGTTGTTGTCAGCGCTGTTATTATGAAGGGCGTTAAACCCAACCGCCGTATTAGAGGACGCGCCGCTCCCTAGATTGAACAATGCGCCGTCGCCCTCGGCCGTATTGTTGCCCGGGTAGCCGCCGTCCGGCGCTGGGTCAAGGACTGCTCGTGCCGGTAAAAACGGCGACGAGGCGAGCACGACTATAATGAGCGCGCACGGCAGACACGGCCGCGCAACCGAGGTTTTGAGTGGCGTATTCATGGATCTGGTTTGGATTTACCCCCTAACGCGCAGGCGAACGGGAAATCACGCCAACTTTTTTGTCCTTTTTCCGCTGTCGGTGTGTAATGATTGTTCCCTTGAGGAGGTCCCCTTAATGGAACACAGCCGCGATGAACTGAATTCTCCGGAATCGGGCGCACCTGAAGAAGGGTTGCCGTCGAGGGCTGACATTACGCAATGGCTGGCCGTTTGCAGGGAAGGAGATACTGCAGCTCTCGAGCGTTTGCTTCCGCTTGTTTACGATCAACTACATCGACAGGCGATGCGGGCCTTCAACCGCGAACGCCCAGGGCACACTCTTCAGCCAACGGCATTAGTGAATGAGGTCTACCTCCGGCTGGCGGATCAGCGTGAAATGAAATGGCAGAACCGGGCCCAATTTTTTGGAATTGCCTCACAAATGATGCGGCGCATTCTCGTTAGCCACGCGCGGGCGCGTCACGCCGCCAGGCGCGGCGGCGGAGAAACAATGATTACTCTGGATGAGAGTTTGGCCGCTGCACCGGGGCGTGACGTGAATTTGCTCGCCCTGGATGAGGCGTTGCAAAGATTAGAGTCCATCGATGCGGAAAAAAGCCGAATGGTCGAGCTGCGTTTCTTCAGCGGCCTTTCGGTGGAAGAAACCGCCGAAGTCATGGGCGTGTCGCCGCGGACGATCGATCGACAGTGGCAAACGGCAAAGGCATGGCTGCATCGAGAACTCCGCGCCGCCTGAATTTGTGACGCCCGAGCGTTGGAAGCAGATTGAGGCAATATTCGAGCAGGCGCTCGAACTTAAGGCGAACGAGCGTGCTGCGTTTGTGCAAAAGAGTTGCACCGGCGACGAGGAACTGCGCCGTGAAGTCGATCTTTTCATTTCCGAAGCAGGCCTGAAGGACGACGACGAAGATGTCCGGGTCGGGCAGTTAATTGGCGCCTATCGGATCGTTCGTGAGATCGGCCGAGGTGGGATGGGCGCAGTTTATCTGGCTGAGCGCGCGGACGAGCAATACCGCAGGCGCGTCGCTATCAAAGTGATCAAGCGAGGCATGGATACGGATGCTGTGCTGCGCCATTTCCGAAAGGAACGGCAGATTCTGGCTGACTTCGACCATCCGAACATCGCCCGCCTTTTCGACGGAGGGACGACCGTGAACGGCTTGCCCTATTTTGTCATGGAATACATCGAAGGCGTGCCCATCGATCAGTATTGCACCGTGTCCGCGCTTTCCATTGAGGAACGGCTAGAGCTTTTCCTGCAAGTCTGTACCGCCGTCAGTTACGCTCATCGCCACACAGTCATTCACCGTGACATTAAAATGTCGAACATCCTGGTAACCAGCGAAGGCATACCGAAGCTGCTCGATTTCGGGATCGCAAAAATT
>QHPN01000243.1 GCA_003219115.1 Verrucomicrobiota bacterium
AATCTGGCCCGGATTAGGCGCAAGTCGTAGACGAAAAGGAACCAGACGAACGCAGCGTAAGCGGTGCTGAAGCGGAACCAGGCCAGAGGACGTTCGAGTCGGGTGAACAGAATTGCTTCGCCCAAGGCGCAGGCGATGTAGAAAAAGTTGTGGCCGAATTCGAGTGGCCACTTGATGAGAGTGAGGGTGTGAATGATCGAGCGCGACCAAAAGATGCAAATTATGCATAATCCTGCGCTGAGATAGAGGAGCGACGGCCAATTGTTCAACGATAAAGCGCTGCGAGCATTTTCGGTGAGAAAATAGAGTGCAACGCCCTGAATGATGCTGGCAAGAGTGAGCTCGATATTAACGATGTTGGTATTGAGGTCGTGGCGGGACGAATTCATGCGAGGACATGGCGTGCCTGGAGGGATTCGAACCCCCAACCGTCTGATCCGAAGTCAGAAGCTCTATCCAGTTGAGCTACAGGCACTCTACGATTTGAAATTTGAGATTTGAAATTCGCGCTCCGGGGCGCGATGGGGTGGTCAACGGGACTCGAACCCGCAACAACCAGAACCACAATCTGGGGCTCTACCATTGAGCTATGACCACCGGCTGACTCAGATTTTAGGTTTGAGATTTGCGATTGCAAAGGCAAAGGTCGGAGCCGCACTGGCGGTATCGAGCTCGCTAGGGCGAATCTTCGACCGGACTGGGAGCTTATTTGTGCTCGGCAGTTCAGTGCTTGGCACACTCTTCGCTCCAGCCACCGCTGTGGTGCTTCTCCTTAGCATTGCAACCGGCGCTGACCGGGTTATTCTAGCGCTTCGTCCACGCATGACCCGACTAGGTTCCCTTCTGCTCGCTGGACTGTTAATCGCCGTCGTCACTGCGCAAGCGCAGAGTGACGATCCGAGTGAAACATTTCTCAAGGCTTACATGACCTCGCAACAGGGCGAGAAGCTCGAGCGCGACGGTCAATTTACCCGCGCGCTGGCGAAATTCCGTCTCGCTGGGAGCTTGCTCGAAGAACTCAAAAAAACACATTCGGAATGGCAGCCGGCGATTGTGGAATACCGGAGCCGGAAGGTGTCGGAGAGCATTCTGCGAGTGCAAAGCAAATCCGGAACGCAGCAGGACCTCGCCGCCACCAATGCCTCGCTGCCTGAAGCACAGCCTTCACCAGAGCGCTCGACCGAACCGACCGTCGACATCGGGGCGGCGAAATCGAAGCCGTCGATAGTTGTGCAATCGGCCGGCGAGGCCTCGCCGGCGTCAGCCGAGAAAGAAGGCGCGGCAGCAGCTCCTGTCGCTAACGAGAACGCGATCAAGAATGCGACGCGAAAGTTGCGGGAAAAAGTCGACCAACTGGAAGCGGAACTCCAGCACTCGCGCTCCAAGGTTAGCCAGGTGGAAGACGAAAAAGACAAGCTGAGTGCAAAGCTAAAGGAATCGAATTCGAAGGTGGAAAAGGCACAACAGGAACTTGAACGGTCGAAGGAAGCGGAGAAAAACGTGCGCGGTCAATTGGCCGGTGCCCAGGCGTCGTTGAAGAAAATTCAGGAAACCAGCAACGCCGATCAGAAAGCACAAGAGGCCTTGAAAGGCCAGATTGCGGGGTTGAAACAGGCCCTTATTGCTGCAGAGCAGGGCCGAGCGACGGCAGAAAAGGAACGCGACACCCAGAATGCGAAACTGACTGACGCTAATTCGCAAATTGCCCAGATTACGAAAGAACGGGATTCGCAAAACGCCAAACTGGCTGATGCAAACTCACAGATTTCCCAGGTCACAAAAGAGCGCGACGACGCTCTGGGGCAGCTGACCGGCCTGAAGGATTCCGAGCATCGCGTCGCGCTATTGGTGGCCGAGAATACGGAATTAAAGGAGAAGCTGGCAGCTGCGGAACAGACCGTGCGCGAGGTCAGCGAGGACAAGCCGAAGAAAGAGCAGGAGCTGGCCGATGCGAAGAAGCAGTTGGAGGATTTGCGTGCGCAACTGGACGCGAGCGAAAAGCAGAACAAGGAATTTGAAGTGGCGATCGCCTCGTTGAAGTCGCAGCTGGAGGACACTTCATCGCAGTTGGAAAGAGCGAAGTTGACTGGGGCCAACGCCGAGGAGACGGCCAAGCTAACGCGTGAAAATCAAATCTTACGCAACATCGTGGTGCGCGAACGACAAGAAGAAGCGCGTCGTGAGCAGGCGAAAAAGCTCATGCTCGCTGAGTTCGATAAGTTAAAGATCAAGTCGGATACTCTGAACGAACAGGTCGCGCTTCTGGCGCAACCGGTGACGAAATTGACCGATGAAGAGCTGGCGTTACTGCGGCAGCCGGTGATTTCGATTTCCGACGAGAGTCCAAACACTGTTAAAGCCAGCTTTACTTACGCGAAACCTTCAACTCCTACACACCCGGGCGAACCGATTGTGGAGACGACGGAAAGTCCGCCGCCGCCGCCAGAAACTACTTCGCAAGGTGTTTTCAAACCGGACGTGCCAGCCGATATGATGGATACCGCGAGGCAGGCAAAGGAGAATTTTGATCGCGGGAAGTATCGCGCGGCCGAGCGACAATATCAGGAACTCCTTACGAAGAATCCCAACAATCTCTATTCACTCTCAAACCTGGGCGTAGTTTATTTTCGCACCGGCAAGTTAAAAGCGGCTGAACTCACTTTGAAGAAGGCAGTAGCTATCGCGCCGAAAGACGAGTTTGCTCATACTACTTTGGGTATCGTTTACTATCGGCAAAGCAAATTCGACGAAGCACTGAACGAACTGACCAAGTCACTTGCCATTAATCCGAAAAGTGCGGCTGCCCACAATTATCTTGGCATTACCGCCAGCCAGAAAGGCTGGCAGGAAGCGGCGGAAAAGGAAATGCTCGAAGCGGTCGCGGTCAAGCCGGACTACGCCGATGCCCATTTTAATCTCGCCGTGATCTACGCCACCGCCTCTCCGCCGTCGAAAGAACTGGCCAAGCGCCACTACGCCAAAGCGACGGAGCTTGGCGCCGAACCCGACGCCTCGCTCGAGAGGCTGCTGCGGTAGCGAGGCCAGAGGTTAGAAGGCAGGGGCAGAGGACAGCGCAAACCGCAGCGGGTAGAACGACCTTTTCGAGAGCGCCAGTCCGGCATATAGGCGACAAAGAAAATAAGCGCTCCGTCGCGTAGAATGAGCGCGACGAACCCCGGCAGTGCCTGCATGGGCGATCGCATTAAATAGGTGTAGTAGTTCGAAATACTCAGCAAGAACGCCACTGCCAGACAAATGAGAACACACAACATGACAGCTTTTCGGTCCATATGGACGGGAGATTAGCAAACTCGTTCTGATTTGCGAAGCGCGTTCTCTATTAAGGATCCAGAATCCGAATATCTAGTATCGGTTTGCAAGAAGTTACTCCTCGATCTCGATCTTCCGATTCCAGCATCCAGTATCTAGGATGCAGAATCGGGTCAGGACATAGAAAGGAGCCGAATCGTTAGAGATCTTTCGGCTTCGCTCAGGATGACAAGAAAAGAGGATTACGCCGGTGCGCCGCCGAGAGCGCCCGGAAGAGGAGGAGCGACGTCGGGGGCGACGACGACCTGCTTCGGCGGTTTTTCAGGCTCCATCTTTTCGCCAGTTCGCGGGGAGATTCCCGGTGGCGGATTGAGCATGCGGCCGTGCTTGATGATTTCTTTGATCTGCGAGCCATCCAGGGTCTCGAACTCGAGCAAGGCTTTGGCGATGATATCCAGCTTGTCACGATTGTCGGTGAGAATCTTCTTCGCGTTCTGGTACGCTTCGTCGAGCAGTCTGCGTACTTCGCGATCAATTTCTTCGGCGGTAGCTTCGCTGTAATCGCGCGCCCGCGAAATATCGCGCCCCAGGAAAACGTAATCCTCGTGGTCGCCGTACTCGACCATTCCCAATTTCTCGCTCATGCCCCATTCGCAAACCATGCGACGCGCAGTCGCCGTCGCCATCTTGATGTCACCGCGGGCGCCATTGGTGACATCGCCGAAAGCCAGTTCTTCGGCGACGCGACCGCCCATGCTGACGGCGAGGCTGGCCAGTAATTCAGCTTTGCGATTGGTGTATTTGTCTTCCTCAGGCAACCACATCGTGCTGCCCAATGACGGGCCGCGCGGGATAATGGTTACCTTGTGGAGTGGCTCGGTGTGTTCGAGTAATTCGAGCAACAGGGCGTGACCGGCTTCGTGATAAGCGGTATTGGTCTTTTCTTTCTCACTCAACGCAAGACTGCGGCGTTCCTTCCCCCAACGCACCTTGTCGCGCGCTTCTTCGAGCTCGGCCAAAGTGATTCCTTTCAAATTCCGGCGAGCGGCGAGCAACGCTGCCTCGTTGATGACGTTGGCCAATTCGGCGCCGGAATACCCCGGCGTGCCGCGCGCGACCACGGCGAGATCGACCCCTTCGGCCAACTTCACTTTCTTGGAATGGACCCTCAAAATTTCTTCGCGACCCTTTACGTCGGGCAAATTGACGGTGATCTGGCGATCGAACCGGCCGGGCCGCAACAACGCTGGGTCGAGCACATCGGGCCGGTTGGTGGCGGCGATGATGATGACGCCCTCCTGAGTATCGAACCCGTCCATCTCAACGAGCAAGGCATTGAGAGTTTGTTCGCGCTCGTCGTGACCGCCGCCAACTCCGTGGCCGCGATGGCGACCGACCGCGTCAATTTCGTCGATGAAAATGATGCACGGCGCTGACTTTTTGCCCTGCTCAAACATGTCGCGCACTCGGCTGGCGCCGACGCCGACAAACATTTCGACGAAATCGGAACCGCTGATGGAGAAAAATGGGACGTCAGCTTCACCCGCGATGGCGCGGGCGAGCAAGGTTTTGCCGGTGCCAGGCGGCCCCACCAGAAGCACGCCTTTCGGAATGCGGCCGCCGAGTTTCTGAAACTTCTTCGGGTCGCGCAGAAACTCGACGAGTTCCTGCACTTCGTCTTTGGCTTCTTCGACTCCGGCGACGTCGCGGAAGGTGATCTTATTTTTGTCGCGGGCCAGCATCCGCGCTTTTGATTTGCCGAAGTTGAGCGCGCCTTTGCCGGCCATGCGGATTTGCTGGCGGAACAGGAAATAGAGAACGAGGAGAAAGAGCGCGATGGGGAGAAAACTGAGGA
>QHPN01000244.1 GCA_003219115.1 Verrucomicrobiota bacterium
GGCGCGAGATTCGGCTTATGCTGTCTTCACCGCGCGGGATCATTCATCTCGACATGGATTGTTTTTATGCCGCGATCGAAGTGCGCGACCGGCCCTCCCTGCGAGGTAAACCTGTCGGCGTGGGTGGCGCTCGCGATCGACGTGGCGTCCTCACCACCTGTAACTACGAAGCGCGAGCCTTCGGCGTTCGCTCGGCCATGCCGACCTTCATGGCGCTGCAACATTGTCCGAACTTGATCGTTTTACCGACACGTTTTGATGTCTATCGCAAGGAAGCAGGAAGTGGAAACACTCTCCCTTGACGAAGCTTACCTTGATGTCACTGCCAATGCGCGTCGGCCAGGACCGTTGGCGCGAGAAGTTCGCGATACGATTTTCAAGGAAACGAGATTGACCGCGTCCGCCGGCGTTGGTCCAAACAAACTGATCGCAAAAATCGCCAGCGAAATTAACAAACCCAACGGTCAATACGAGGTAAAGCCGGAAAAGGTTTCTGAGTTCATGCAGCCGTTGCCGGTGCGCAAGCTGTGGGGGATCGGCGCCGTCACTGAGGAAAAACTCGCCCGTGCCGGCATCACTACTTGCGGCGAGATGCAACGACTTTCACGTCCGGAGTTACATGAGCTTTTCGGCAAGTTCGGCAGCGAACTCTACGATCTTTGCCGTGGGATCGATGATCGATCGGTCGAGCCGAATCGGGAGCGCAAATCATTAAGCACAGAAGAAACCTTCAGCAGTGACCTAACGACACTTGAACAATGCGACGAGAAAGTGGCTGGGTTATTTGAAGAACTTGCGGCCGAACTGGCACAGAAAGAGCCGACCAGGCGAATAACGAAAATATTTCTAAAGCTGAAGTTCTCCGACTTCACACGCACCACAATCGAACGAGCGGGGTTTGTTCCGAATCTCGGCAACTATCGTCTACTACTCGAAGAAGCGTTCTCCCGGACTGAAAAAAAAATTCGCTTAATTGGTATCGGCGTTCGTTTCGCCGAGATCGAACAAGAAGTCGCGCAGCTATCGTTGTTGTAGATTTGACTGGGAGGGGCGACTTCCAAGTCGGCTATGTGCGCGGATTTGCCCTCATTGCCGGTCGGAGCCGGGCTGGCGGGATCGCGCGCGTTTCTCCAACGGGAGAGAGTGGGAGACAACGAGTCTTCTTGACATGGCTTAGCAAGGACGACTGCAAGGTGGGCGACGATGCCAGATCTTGTTGTTTTTGAATTTAACTCCAACTTACAGTTCTTTTACTTTCATTTTTATGCGCAAAGTAAATACCAACAACATGGAAGAGCTGGTTTGGTCGTCCCCGAAAGGCAAATTTGCCGGCGCGGGAAAACAGGTTTCCGAGGCGTTGGGACGAAAACCTTTTTCGACCGATTTGATGGAACGGCAGCCGTTCGATATTGAGATTGCCCGGATCCCGCCAGGAAAAGCGGCCTATCCCTATCACACCCACAGCGCGCAGTGGGAGTTCTATCACATCATTTCCGGTCGTGGCGTTGCGCGGCACCAAGGTGGGAAGACATCGATCGAGCCCGGCGACGCCTTCATTTTCGCTCCAAATGAGCCGCACCAGTTAATCAATGACGGCGATGAAGATCTGGTAATGTACGTGGTAGCCGATAATCCGATCGGCGAGTCGGGTTACTATCCTGATAGTAAGAAGTGGATTGTTCGTTGTCCTGAGCGTGCAATTCTTCAATCGAACCCGCTCGATTACTACGACGGGGAAGAGTAATTAGTAGCACAGCCATCGTGGCTGTGGAACCCACGGGCTCCTGCCCGTTGACTAGATCTCACACAACAGCGGGCAAGATGCCCGTTGGCCCCACAGGGTCCGAGCCGGACTGGCATTTAGAAGCCCGTGCTACTTCATCCCATGTAGTAGCCGCCGTTCACGTTCAAAACGTGACCGGTAATGTAGGAAGCCATTGGCGATGCCAGAAACAGAATCGCGTTCACAATTTCGTTAACGTCACCGAGGCGGCCGAGTGGAATCTGTTTAATGAAATTTTGTGTTACCTCATCCGGCATCCCCTTGCTCATGCCGACGTCAATAAAACCGGGTGCGACCGCGTTAACAGTGATTTGATTTCGGGCGAGCTCGCGCGCGGAAACTTTCGTCAATGCGATGATAGCAGCTTTGCTCGAAGAATAATTGGCTTGGCCGAAGAGTCCCATCTGTCCGCTGACGGACGAGAGGTTGATAACGCGACCGCCGTTGCGCAAGACTGCCGCTGCTTTCTGAGTGACATTGAAGGTGCCGGTCAGGTTTACACGCACGACGTTTTCGAATTCCTCCAACGTCATCTTCTTCATCGTCCGGTCGCGAATGATTCCGGAATTATTGACCAGAACGTCGAGGCCGCCGCGCTTGTCGCCGATTTCCATCATTATCGATTCGACCTGGGCAGGATTGCTGACGTCGCATTCGATGACGAGCGGATCTCTCAGCGCTTGGGCCACACTCTGCGCATCGGCTTTGTTCTTTCCCTCGGGATCCGCGACGTAATTGACCACGCATTCCGCGCCGCGGTCGCCGAAGGCTTTGATCGTTTCGGCACCAATGCCGCGTGAGCTGCCGGTCACAAGCACGATTTTCCCGGTGAAATCCAATAGATCGGGCATAGACAGGATTAACAGGATTAACAGGATGATTTGAAAAGCAAATCGGCTACGGTTTGGTTTGCTCTCTAGTAATCCCACAAATCCCGCTAATCCTATCTAATGATGCCGTCCCCGATTCGTATTCTCACCGCGGTCCCGATCTGTGATGGGCACGATAGCGCCATTAACACCATTAATCTCGAGTTCATCAGGCGTGGGATTGAGGTAGTTTATCTTGGGTTCCATCGCTATGTCGGCGATATCGTGCGCGCGGCAATTCAGGAGGACGTGGCTGCAATCGGGATTTCCAGTTACAACGGCGGCCACATCGAGTTTTTTGCCGATGTCGTTCGCCAATTGAAGAAGAAAGGGGCAGACGAGATCGCGGTTTTTGGCGGCGGCGGCGGGACCATCACGCACGACGACGCCAGGGAAATGGACCGCAAAGGCGTCGATCAAATTTTCTTTGCCGGAACTTCGCTCAGCGACATGGCGGATTATGTGCGGAAGCATTACGCAAAGGCAAGGAAACGCCGCGCTAACTCGAAGGCCGATTTAGCGCTCGCGCGTAAGTTGAGCGAAATCGAAGATGCAGCTGCCAAGGGAAGAAAACATCGAACCCCGAACACCGAACGTCGAACGTCGAAGGTAATTGGCTTTACCGGTCCGGGTGGCGCTGGGAAGACGACACTGATCGATGAATTGGTTTTGCGATTTCTTCAACGGGAACCAAAAACGCGTATCGCGATTTTGTCGCACGACCCGAGCGTGATTGGCGAAGGCGCGTTGCTTGGGGATCGTGCTACGATGATCAACTCGCAGGACGATCGGGTGTTTATGCGCAGCATGGCGACGCGCGGCCAGGCCGGGGGACTTTCGCCCGCGACCGAAAGTTGTCTCGCGCTGCTCGCGCGTTCCGGGTTCGATTACGTGATTATCGAAACCGTTGGCACTGGTCAGGAAGCACTACCATTTGGCAATAAGCTGGTCGATCAAACTGTCTTGGTGATGAATCCCGATTACGGGGCGCGCTTGCAGTTGCAGAAAATTGTGATGCTCGATGTGGCCGACATCGTGGTGGTGAACAAGACGGATCTGGAGCGGGCAAAAGCGGCATTGTCTGAAATCGAGCAACGGTTGACGCAGAACAAGCGCAAACAGCAGATCGTCGCCACGGTGGCAAAGCGGCATCGTGATCCTGGCGTGGATGAATTGTTCGAGTTAATTACGAGATAAACTGTAGCGGCGGTCTACCTGTCGCGCCGAAGCTGCGCGAAGGCGGATGACCGCCGAAGGTGAAAGAGTCGGCGCTCATAGAGCGCCACTACAGGAGTGGAGGAAACCAGATGAGCAAACTTGGAGCGGTAGTTGAAGCAGTAGAGAAGCAC
>QHPN01000107.1 GCA_003219115.1 Verrucomicrobiota bacterium
CTCCGACATTTACCAAGGCAAATCCCAATGATCAGCCGGTGATGTACGTCGCGCTCACCAGCGACACTCTCACCGATGGCGAACTATATCGGTACGGCACGACCGAAGTCGCGCAACGCGTCAACATCCTGCCGGGCGTTTCCCAGGTGAACATCTACGGCGTGAAAGGCGCGATCCGCATCAAAGTGGATCCAGGCAAGCTTGCCACGCGTAACATGACCTTCGACGAACTCGCCGCTGCGGTTAAGGCGGGGACTGCCTACTCCGGCGCGGGCCAGTTCGATGGCAAAAATAAATCCTTTACGCTGCAGCCGCAGGGGCAGCTCGAGACGGCGGAAGGCTATCGCGATCTCATCGTGAAACGCGGAGCAAACAGCGCGCCGGTTTATTTGCGCGATGTCGCCCGTGTCGTTGATGGCGTTGAGAACGAACGCCTGTCTCGCCACTTTTTCGTTCGCAATTTTGAGCCGCCGGCATCGGTTATCGTTTTCGCGGTTTCCCGTCAGGCTGGCGCGAACGCAGTTCAGGTGGCGAAATCAGTGCGCGCTCTTTTGCCTGGACTCCAGCGCGAATTGCCAGGCTCGATCCGACTCATTCCGGTCTTCGACCGTTCGCAGTCGATCGTCAATTCATTGCACGATGTGCAATTCACGCTCTTGCTCGCATTCGCCCTGGTCATTTTCGTGATCTTCGTTTTCCTCGGCCGCGCCAGCGACACTCTTATCCCCATGGTTGCGCTGCCGATGTCATTTTTGATCACTTTCGTGGCAATGTTGGTGCTCGGTTATTCCATCAATAACCTCACGCTCATGGCGCTAACCCTCGCCATCGGCTTTCTCGTCGATGACGCGATTGTCTTCTTGGAAAACGTCGTCCGCCGCGCCGAAGCCGGTGAATCTATCCTGAAGGCAACGATGAACAGCGCCGGTGAAATCTCCTTCACCATTTTGTCGATGACGCTGTCGCTGGCGGCCGTGTTTATTCCGCTGGCCTTCATGCCGGGATTACTCGGGCGGATTTTCCGCGAATTTGCCATCACTATCATCGTGGCCGTTCTCGCTTCAGGTTTGGTGTCACTCACTCTCACGCCACTCATGTGCTCGCGCATTCTCAAAGAGCGCGGCGCCGGCCACCGCAAGACATGGACGGAGCGTTTCGTCGCGCGCTTCTTCAACCCGATTCGCGATGCCTATGGTCGCACCCTCCATTGGTTTCTTGATCACGGCTGGATCGCCGCACCGGTCCTGATCGCGTGCGTGATCGGTGTCTGGTTCTTCTTTAAGCAACTGCCGTTTACTTTGCTGCCGACCGGTGACAGCGGGACCATCCGGGGTTTCTTCATCGTCCAGGAAGGGGCGTCACCCGAGCAGCAGCGGCAACTCCAAACCCAGCTCGATCCGATTCTCCAGGCAAATCCCGCGGTGGATAAATACTTCACTGTCGCCGGTCGCTCCGGGTTGGGCGCCGGTGTTTTCACCGTGTTGTTTTTGAAGGATAAAAAAGAACGCGCCGACATCGAAACCGTAGCGGCTCAACTACGGAAGGCGTGCAGCAGCATTCCCGGCGTTCTGCCGACGCTGAATCCGCAGCCGGTGTTGCAGATCAATATCGGTGCCGCCGGCAGTCAGTTCGGTCGCTACTCTTATGTCATCAGTGGCATTGAGCCTAACGAGGTTTACGACGCAGCCGACAAACTTGGAGCAAAATTGCGCGATTACCCCGGCTTTGCCAGTCCCCCGCGCTCTGATCTCTTTCGCGCCACCCCCAATCTCGAAATCCAGATCGATCGCGATCGCACCGGCACGTACGGGGTCTCGACCACCAAGCTCGAGAGCCTGCTGCGCGCCGCCTACTCGCAAAACTACGTCTATCTTATTAAAACGCCCGACGACCAATATCAGGTCATCGTCGAGGCCGACGATAAGGCGCGGACTAGCCCGCAAAATCTTCGCGAAGTTTACGTGAAACCGGACAACGGCAATACGATGATCCCGATTAGCGCTGTCACGAAAGCGCAGGAGAACCTCGGATTGCAGTCGGTCAATCACCTCAATCAATTCACGAGCGTGACCTTCGGCTTCGATACTAAACCCGATGTGGCGCTCGGCGATGTGATTAACTACATCCAGAAATCTGCCGCCGAGGTATTGCCGCCGACCGTGACAGGCGAGCTACAAGGTGAAGGTTTGGTTCTCCAGCAACTCTTCCGGGCGCTGCCGTTTCTGGTCATTGCAGCAGTGTTCGTGATGTACGTAATCCTCGGCATTCTCTATGAGAGTTATGTGCACCCGGTCACCGTCCTGTCGACTTTGTTCCCGGCGGTAGTTGGTGGACTCATGACACTTTGGCTCTTTAACAGCACGCTGTCGCTCTATTCGGTCATCGGACTGTTCTTGCTCATGGGTCTCGTAAAAAAGAACGGCATTATGATTGTCGACTTCGCCCTTCATCGCCTCGATGAAGGCTACGAATGGCGGGAAGCCATTCATGAGGCCAGCGTCGAACGTTTTCGCCCAATTATCATGACAACCCTGGCAGCGCTCATGGGCGCATTGCCGATCGCGCTCGGAGTCGGCGCAGATGGTTCATCGCGTCGGCCACTCGGTCTCGTCATCGTCGGCGGCCTGGTGGTTTCCCAATTACTCACACTCTATATCACGCCGGTAATCTATCTCAGGCTGGAATGGTTCCAGGAGCATGTCCTCGATCGCGTTCCTTTCCTGCGCAGCGCTCATTTTCATGAGCACGAGGTCACACCCCGACCCGAGACCGGGCGTCCGGCTTCGGTCACGACAAGCTAAGGGAACGTAAAGATTTAGTTTCTTCCGCTCGGGGAGCGACGACCGCCTCAAAGCTTAACTCGCTTGGATCGGACTTTGAAAACCCGAGAATATGATCGATTAGCGTCAGGAGCCGGCGGCCACTTTCCAGAATTTGTCGGACACTTGCTTCCTGTTTCTCAGTTAGTCCCTTCTTCGATGCGAGCAGCTGGGCGAATCCCAGGATGTGATTCATCGGGGTACGTAGCTCGTGGCTGGCGCGGGAGAGAAATTCACTTTTCGCCTGAAGCGCCTTTTGCAGTTCCGCCGTGCGCTCCTCAACCCGACGCTCGAGGTCGGTATTAGCCAGGCACAAGCTCTGATTCAGACCGAGAATGCGCATGGCCACACGCACTTGCGCGAAGAACCGGTCGCGTTCGAATGGTTTGCTCATGAAATCGTCAACTCCTGAATTCATTGCGTCCAGATAATTGGCTTTTCCTTCCCGCGCTGTGATCAGAATGACGTAGCTGAGCTGAGAGTTTTCCTCAGCGCGAATTCTTCGGCAGAGTTCCAATCCGTCCATACGCGGCATCATCCAATCAGAGATGATCAGCTGCTGGCGCTGGCGTTTCCAAGCTTCCCAGGCGTCAGACCCGTTCGTGGCTTCGGTGACGCTGTGTCCCAACTCGCGTAGGGCAGAATTCAGCAAAAACCTGCCAGTATGGTCGTCATCGGCGACGAGGATATCCATTTTGGGCCCTTGGAACGGACTCGGATGTGCACGAAGCATACCATTCTAACGGGTTTCGCCTATTGACCGATAATGTTGAGCCCTCCTTGCTGAGGGCCTGTTCCGGTGGCCCCGTAAATGCTCGCCTAGAGTCAGACTCAATTGTGGGGGCAACAGATTGTGATTCGTGGGCGAGAACTGACTTTCCGTATTCTATTGGCGGAGGATAACACCGTAAACCAAGAAGTCGCTCTGGGTCTGTTGGAGACACTTGGCTATCGGGCGGACGCGGTGGTCAATGGCATTCAAGTGTTGGAAACCCTCAATCGCATTCGTTACGACGTCGTCTTGATGGATTGCCAAATGCCACGGCTGGATGGCTATGAAACCACGCGACGCATCCGGCAGCTAGAGCTAGAGGGCGCAGCACCGCTCGATTGCAGAACACCTGTCTACATCATTGCCATGACCGCCAACGCGCTGGAAGGCGACCGCAAAAAATGTCTGACCTCCGGAATGAATGATTATCTGAGCAAGCCGGTGCGCCGAAATGAATTGAAAGTGGCGTTAGATCGACATGATCAGATCCGTCCCACCGCGACTGCGCCTGATATACCGTCTAGTTCAGCGGGCGAGATCTTGGTGGATATCAATCGCTTGCGCGAGGTTGCTCATGACCAGGCAGATCAGTTGCAGGAGTTGATCGATCTCTATTTGGTTGAAGCCGGCCCAATGCTGGATGGTCTCGGCCAGGCGATTCGGACTAATTCGAGCGGCGAGGTCGCGCGCATTGCTCACGAATTCGTTGGCTGCAGCCTTTTCTGCGGGGTGGAAGCATTAACCCAACCTTTGCGCGCGTTGGAACGCCTCGGCCAGCAAGGTAACCTCTCCGGAGCAGACGCGTTGCTTGCCGATGTTCGCCACAAATTTCCGCGCGTCCAGAGCGCCTTCACGCAACTTGTACAAACGCTGCAAACGTCCAGTTTATAACCGATGAAAAGAGTTTTCACGCCGACGAAAAAGAAGACGATTCTGATCCTGGGTGATGACCAGTTAGCCAGTCAGGGCTACCCGGAAAAACTCCAAGCGCACGGATTCAAGGTTGAGCTCACGGGCGCCTTCGACACTACGTTGCAGATCTGCAAGAGCGGTGTCATCGATCTTGCGCTTCTCGATCTCTGCCTGCCCGGAATAAACGTGGTCGAACTGATCAAGAATATCCGTTCGGATTCTGGTATTCCATCAACACCAATCATTGTCTTTTCAAATCCGTACCTCAATAGCTTGACGCAGGCCGCTGTGGAAGCAGGCGCAACAAAATCCGTCGCAAAAGTCGATACTACGCCGGAACGATTGCTTGAACTCGTGCGCGAGCTCGGAATAAGCGCGAGTCCCAGGGTCGGCGGCGGCAGCGCAGTTGGAACCCCCCTCGAGGCGAATCAGGAAAAGCCGTCCTCAAATCTTTTGATTAACAGGTCCCAGATAGTGGCGAAGTTGCGTGCCAGTTATCAGAATTTCACCAGGACGGAGCGGGAAGATCTGCGTCGCGCTGCACTTCTCCAGATGCACCGTCAACTTCGTTTGCTGGCGGGTAGCGCTACCGTTCTTGCTCTCAAGATCGTGCAGATGAGCACAGCTTTGGAAGCGTTACTCGTTGAATTATACACCGAGCCGGCAAAGATCACGGCGTCAGTCGTACGAACGATCGCGCACTCGATTGAGACGTTAGCTTCGTTATTCGATCGTCCCGCGAATTCTCAAGACCAGGTAATACCGTCGTCAAAGATCTTAGTAGTAGACGACGAGGTTATCGCGCGCCAAGTGATTTGCTCCGCGGTTGCAAAGGCCGAGCTCGACGCCGTCGGTCTGGATGATCCGCTCGCGGCGCAACGCCTCCTGAAGCGGGAGCGTTTCGATCTCATTTTCCTCGATGTCGAGATGCCGGGGCTAACCGGCCTCGAGCTGTGCGTGAAGATCCGTGCGATGAAACTGAATCGCAGCACTCCAATCGTTTTTGTCACTTCGCATTCTGATTTCGGAAGTCGCGCGCAATCGACCTTAAGTGGAGGAAATGATTTTATCGCGAAACCGTTCCTGCTGGTTGAAGTGGCGCTGAAAGCGCTCACCTGGTTGTTTAAGGATGGTGCTCAACCACTCCCAACAGGGAGCGTGCAACAGAGCGTTCCAGCTAATGCAGGTGATCAGGAGCCGCAGCTCGCAGCGCCGCATGGCGGGCTGAAGCTGCCGCGCACATCGCCAGTGACATGAAAATCCTGATCGCGGAAGACGACGCTATTGCCTTAAAACTCCTGCAATTAACCCTCGAGGGCATGGGTCACGAAGTGGTGGTGACTCGCACTGGACCTGAAGCGTGGGAAACGTTCGATCGTGTTCCTGTCCGCGTTGTCGTAAGCGATTGGAGGATGCCGGGGATGGACGGCCTGGAGTTTTGTCACCGAGTGCGGGCGCGTCCGAACACACCGTATACTTACTTTATTCTTCTCACCGCCTTGGGTGCGAGCGCGGAAAACTACGTCCTCGCCACTGAAGCTGGCATTGATGATTTCCTACCGAAGCCGCTGGATGCCATCGCGATTTGGATGCGACTACGCGTCGCGCACCGCATTCTTTGGTTCACGCGAGAAGTTCACCAGCTCAAGCAATTGATCCCCATCTGTGCGTATTGTCAGAAAATACACACGGCAAAGGATTACTGGCAGCGCTTCGAAACCTACATCAAGCAACAGACGGGATCGGAATTCAGCCACGGTATTTGCCCGGAGTGTCTCGAAGCCCAAATGGCGAAATTAAAATGCGCGAACTGATTTGTGCGACGGACCCAGGTTGCGCCGGATTTACTTCAGCAACGATCAAGGTTTGCCACAGCGGCTAACCATATCGCGTGGTTGCAAGCGCAAGGGGCTTAGATCTTAGTATGGTTAATAATTGTGTCGTGAAAACTGTTCGCATTCTTCTCGCAGACGACCATAAGGTGGTTCGCCATGGAACGCGCGCGCTTTTGTCGAAGATGCCGGAATGGGAGATCATAGGCGAGGCTGATAACGGCCGAGATGCCGTCTCGCTGACGGAGAAACTAAAGCCGGACATTGTCATCTTGGATATCGGGATGCCCCAACTGAACGGATTAGATGCGACACGCCAGATCAAAAAGATCTCACCTGAGACAGAAGTCCTGATTTTTACAGCACATGAAGCGGAAGAACTGGTTCACGATGTCTTCGATTCTGGGGCGCGCAGTTACATCATGAAATCGGACGCGGGCGATCATTTGATCGAGGCACTGAAAGCACTTTCGGAACATAAACATTTTTTTACCTCGCGAATCTCAGAGATTGTTTTTGCCCGGTATATTAATGGAAAAAAACCGCTCGAATCTGCGCCCGAAAAGAGTCGCATCACCGATCGCGAGCGGGAAATTGTGCAGCTTTTGGCCGAGGGTAAAAGTAGCAAGGAAGTAGCCGCAATCCTGGGAATTAGTGTGCGCACGGTGGAAACCCATCGCGCCGCAATCATGAAGAAACTGGGGTTAAAGTCGTTCAGTGAATTGATTCGCTACGCCATTCGCAACAAGATCGTTGAAGCTTAATCGCGCCGCTGCCGCAATCGGCCCAGAATTCTTGCGATCGGCGTAGCACAGCCCGGTAGTTTCTGACCGCCCGCAGCTTACGTGGAAGCCATTGACCCTGGATGGTAAGTGCCGCAGGAGGAATACGAATTACCGCCAGGGAGGGCACGTGGGGTGCTCTTTCCCGGAACGCACCGGATGTTGAACACAAGGCATATTCCATTCTCGCCTCCCTGGCAGATTTCGGACGTGGATAAGCCGGACCAGCCGAAAGCGACCGAGCTCGACGCGCGACCGGCTGTCGCGCGTTTCGCGGAACTGCCTATTGTCATCGCTGAGGACGATCTTGTCTCCAGAACGCTGATTAGAAATTTGATGGAAAAATGGGGTTTTAAGGCGGTTTTCGCGCAGAATGGTCACGAAGCAATGAAGGCGCTGCGAGCAGAGCAAGGTCCCGCGCTCGCCATTCTCGATTGGATGATGCCTGAGATGGATGGCTTGCAGGTTTGTCGACGAATCCGTGAAAGCGAGAAAATGGTTTACGTGATCATGCTTACATCATGTGGCACCAAGGAAAATATCGTGGAGGGATTGCATGCGGGCGCAGACGATTACCTGATCAAGCCATTCGACAAGAACGAGCTTTTAGCGCGGATCCAGGTCGGATTTCGGATTCTCGAGCTGCATGGAGCTTTGGCAGCGCGGGTGAAGGAGTTGGAGGGGGCGGCCGCTGAAATCGGCGACCTGAAGTTAAGAATTCCGCTCTAGTTCCGGCACCTTCCGCGCACTGCCGGCGGCCATGTCCCCAACGCAACCGCGGCTGCCCCGTTAACGGGCCCGGGCGAATGTTTTTTCTTCTACCGCGCGTTCACTATTTTGAAGATAGCTTTCCAAAAATGAGCGGATTTCGGCAAATTCGGAACTCGCTTTTTCGTATACTACAGGCGCGGTCGCAAGGTCGCCGCTATTACCCAGTTCTTCCAGTTCGTTTAGAAATGGGACGATTGAATTACTCCCGCAGCTCAGGCTCGCGCCCCGAAGGCGGTGGGCGATTGAACGGACATGTTTCGCGTCATTGTTGCGAATAGCCATTTCCATGGCTGGCAAAAGTTCCGCGCCTTGCCCCAAATAGAGGTCAGCGACCATTCGCATTGCTCCAGGGGCGTCGCCGCAAATGTCGCGGAGGCGTTGAAGGTCAACCGGCGCCTTTGGGTTACGAACCGGCGTCCATTTTTTCAAGGCTGTCTCCAACTCAGCTTCAATGATTGGCTTGGAGAGATAATCGTCCATTCCCGCAGCCAGGCATTTTTCACGGTCGCCGCGTAGCGCATGCGCCGTCATCGCGATAATGCGCGGCGGCTTTTCGAATTCGCGACGGATTGTGCGTGAAGTCTCATAGCCGTCCATCTCTGGCATTTGGCAATCCATCAGGACGATGTCGTAGGACTGACGTCTGAGCGCGGCCAGGGCCTCTTTGCCGTTAACTACCGTGTCAGCAGCATAGCCGAGATCCTCCAATAGCAGGAGCATGACATATCGGTTCACTTCATTGTCTTCAGCAATCAGGATGCGCGCATCATGAATAGGACGTGGGGCTGCGTCGGTCGGGGCTTGGCTTTTCGCTTTAGTCCTTCTTGATGGTGCGGCCCCCAGAACGCTGGCCAGACATTGATGCAGTTGTGGTTGCTTTACCGGTTTAACGAGAAAGGCGTCGATGTCCGAATTTTTGCGAGCCTTGGCATCGAGGGGGTGTGCATCGGATTGGAGCATGATCACTCTGGTATCCTCGGTTATGGGATCAATTTTGATGGCTCGAGCCAGCTCCATTCCATTCATCCTTCCCGGCATTTCCATGTCGATAATGGCGAGGGCGTACCGATCTCCGTCCGCAATTGCCTTGCACAAGAATTCAAGCGCTTCGTCGCCGCTAGCCGCCGAAGTGCATCGCATTCCCAAGGCGGTCAGCTGTGCTCGAATGATCTCGCGATCAGCGGTGCTGTTGTCTGCCAGCAACACGTGCTTGGCCGGGAGAGGCTTCTGCTTCGCTGGCGCCGCCTTTCCAACGGCGTGTTTTGCAAACCGCGCCGTAAACCAAAATGTCGATCCTTTACCCGGTTCGCTCTCGACTCCGATCTCGCCCTGCATCATCTTCACCAGCTGCCGCGAGATCGTCAGTCCAAGTCCGGTGCCGCCGTAGCGTCGTGTAGTTGATTGATCCGCCTGACTGAAAGCTTCAAAGATTCGTTCGCGCGCGTCCTCGTTCAGACCGATCCCGGTGTCTTTGATTTCGAAACGCAAAGCCGTTTTGCTATCAGCGATGCTGTGAGGTACTCCCGATGCCTCTTTCTGCGGAAGGACCCGTAGCACCACTTCGCCGTGCTCGGTAAATTTGACTGCGTTGTTAAGAAGATTTGTCAGCACCTGGCGTAATCGCCCGGGATCACCGCATAGAGTAGTGTGAGCTTCGGGATCAATCTCGCTCCGCAGCTCCAACCCTTTTGCTCGTGCTTCCGGCACAAGGACGCACAACGCACCGTTCACCACTTCATTCAAATCAAACTCCAAGTTCTCAAACTCCAGCTTGCCAGCCTCGATCTTCGAAAAATCGAGAATGTCGTTCAAGATCGAGAGCAGGGATTCCGCGCTGCTGCGAATCGTTTCCGCGAAGTCACGCTGCCTCTGATCGAGGTCGGTATCAAGAAGAAGTCCAGTCATGCCGATTACACCGTTCATCGGTGTGCGAATTTCGTGGCTCATGTTGGCAAGAAATTCTGATTTCATGCGCGCTCCCTCCAGCGCCGCATCCCGCGCTTTCGCCATCTCGGCCTCGAGGTTTTTACGTTCAGTGACGTCTTCCGCCACACCGCACGTTCGAACGACTTTTCTGTCATCGCCGCGTATCGCGAAACGCCGATCACGGACCCACCGGATCGAACCATTGCGGTGCCGGATGCGATATTCCAAGTCGTAATTTGTACCCTTGGCCAAATCCGACAGCGCATTAGCTACGGTTGGCCGATCCTCTTCTAAGATATTCTTAAACCACTGTTTTGGATCTTGGTAGATACTCTGGCACGACCAGCCACAGACCTGCTCATAAGCCGGGCTGATGTAGAATAATTCTTCACCGGTGGGTGACGCGACCCAAAAAACTTCGCTGCTGTTTTCCGCCAGTTGCCGGAAGCGTAATTCGCTTTCGCGCAGTGCTGCCTCCGCTTGTTTTCGCTCGGCAATTTGATCGCGCAGTTCCTGGTTGGCCCGGGCAAGGTTCTGGGTCCGCTCGGTCACGCGTGCCTCAAGGTCCTCAAGGTGATGCCTGCCGCGCCTGAGCAGTTCCCATTTGACGCTCAGCGCTTCCGCCATTTGTCGCACTTCGACAAGGTCGAAGGGTTTCTTCAAAATGAGCAGCCGATCAGAGTTGCCGAGCGTCGTCAGCTCGTTCCAACGGCAGTCGGAGTGCCCCGTGCAGATCACAACCTGGAGGTCGGCGTCGAGCTCCCAGAGTCTTGTGATTGTTTCGATGCCATCGATGCCGGGCGGTATCTGCATATCGACGAACGCGACCGCATACGGCTCGCCTTTTTCGAGCGCATGGCGCAATAGCTCGACGCCTTCTACGCCCTGATATGCGGATTGCATTGTGAAACCGACTGGCCGCTCGTGCAGAATTTCGC
>QHPN01000108.1 GCA_003219115.1 Verrucomicrobiota bacterium
TCGAGCTTTTTTCCGTTGTTGTCCGAGGCCATTCCACCTTCGACACCCAAATTCGCTCCGCGTTAACTGAAAAACGCTGTGCTTACGATCATCCCGCATTCGCGGGACTCAGAATGACCAAATTAGGGAGCTCTACTTCGCTAAGGCGGCTTGGGCGGCGGCGAGACGTGCGATGGGAACGCGGAAGGGACTGCAACTGACGTAGTCGAGGCCGAGGCGATGACAGAATTTCACCGAATCGGGATC
>QHPN01000109.1:0-433 GCA_003219115.1 Verrucomicrobiota bacterium
TGTTTTGGCGATCTCATCCGCGGTTAACGCGCCGCGCGGCACTTCGATCATGGTGCCAACCAAATAATTCAGTCTCACTTTTTTCGCGGCCTGAACTTCCTGTGCGACGCGATGCACGATATCGACCTGCAAGTCGAGTTCTCGTTTGAACCCGACCAACGGAATCATTACTTCCGGATTTACTTTGATCCCGCTCTTCTGTACTTCCGCCGCTGCTTCAAAAATGGCGCGGGCCTGCATCTCCGTTACTTCCGGGAACGAAATTCCAAGCCGGCAGCCACGATGGCCGAGCATCGGGTTCTGTTCGTGCAATTCGTGAACACGCCGCGCAATCTCTTCCGGGCTCACGCCAATCTTCTCCGCCAGGGCGCTTTGGGCAGCATGATCCTGTGGCAGAAATTCGTGCAAGGGAGGATCGAGCAGACGAATCGTG
>QHPN01000109.1:476-10819 GCA_003219115.1 Verrucomicrobiota bacterium
ACGGCAACAATTGGACTAGCGCTTTTTGCCGATCGTCCACTTTGCGCGCCAGGATCATTTCGCGCATGGCGTCGATGCGATCACCCTCGAAAAACATGTGTTCAGTCCGGCAAAGACCAATGCCGCTGGCGCCGAACGCCACCGCATTTTCCACCTGCTCTGGCGTATCGGCGTTGGTCCGCACACTCATGCGGGTGACTTTGGCGCACCAATCCATCAGCCGATTGAAATTGCGATAGGTCTCCGCCTTCTGCGCGATCTTGTCGCCATGGAGCAACCCCTGAATGATTTCCGATGGGGCGTTCCGCAATCGATCTGCGTAAACCGTTCCGCTCGTCCCGTCGATCGAAAGGTAATCGTCGCCTTCGCGGAACACGGTGCCGTTCACCGACATCGTTTTCGCGCGGTAATCGATGTTCAGCGTCGAGGCACCGCAAATACATACCTTGCCCATTTGCCGTGCGACCAGCGCCGCGTGCGAACTGACACCGCCACGCGCGGTCAGAATTCCTTCGGCCGCGATCATGCCGCGCAAATCCTCGGGTGAAGTCTCGACGCGCACGAGCAACACCTTCTCGCCCTTGTGCGCAGCCGCGGCGGCGCGATCGGCGTTGAAATAAACTTTGCCCGTCGCCGCGCCGGGCCCCGCCGGGAGCCCGCTCGCGATCGCCTTTGCGCTCTTGAGGGCATTGCGATCGAAGACCGGCGCCAGCACTTGATCGAGCTGATCAGCCGGCACCCGCGTGATCGCGGTTTTCCATTCAATTAATTTCTCGCGCACCATGTCACAGGCGAATTTGACTGCGGCCACACCCGTGCGTTTTCCGTTGCGGGTTTGCAGCATGAAAACCTTGCCTTCCTGAATGGTGAATTCGAAATCCTGCACATCCTTGAAATGCGCCTCAAGGGCGTGTCGGATCCGCTCCAACTCGACCAGCGCTTTGGGCAGATGTTTTTTCAAATCCGCGACCGGTTCCGGTGTGCGAACGCCGGCGACGACATCTTCGCCTTGGGCGTTGATGAGAAACTCGCCGTAGAACACTTTCTCGCCGGTGGCAGGATCCCGGGTGAACGCGACGCCCGAACCGGAGTTGAGGCCGGTGTTACCGAAGACCATTGCCTGCACGTTCACCGCCGTGCCCCATTCCTGGGGAATGTTGTATTTCCGGCGATAGACGATGGCGCGATCGTTCATCCACGAGCCGAACACGGCGCCGATCGATCCGTAGAGCTGCTCCCAGGGATCGTTGGGAAATTGTTTGCCGGTCCGCTCTTTCACCAGCTTTTTGAAACGTGCGACCAGCTCTCTCAAATCGCCCACGCTCAGTTTGGTATCGTCGACATCCTCCTGATGGCGCTCGTGTTTGAGCTCGTGGATCACCGTCTCGAACGGCTCGTGATCTTCCTCGGGGCGTTTTTGCACGCCCATGACCACATCACCATACATTTGGATAAAGCGCCGATAACAATCCCACGCGAAACGTTCGTTGTTTGTCGCTTTCGCCACCACCGCTACGGTTTCGTCGTTCATGCCGAGATTGAGAATTGTATCCATCATTCCCGGCATCGAATCCCGTGCGCCCGATCGCACCGCTATCAGCAACGGCATCGCTTTGGTGTCGCCGAAGGTCGTGCCCATGATCCGTTCCATCCGGCGAACCCCTTCTTTCACCTGTGACCGCATCGCCGCGGGATAGCTGCGGTGATGCGCATAGAAATAAGTGCAGACTTCCGTCGAAATCGTGAACCCCGGCGGCACGGGCAATCCGATTCGGGTCATTTCGGCCAGGTTCGCGCCTTTGCCGCCGAGCAACCCTTTCATTTTTCCGTTTCCGTCGGCTTTACCTTCCCCGAAGTAATAAACAGACTTCGCGGCTTTGCCTCGCCCCTCGCCGCGGCGAGCAGGCTGTGAGTCCGTCCGATGGCGGACTTTGGCAGCGGTTTTTGGTCTTGTGCGACGAGCAGAAGCCGGCCGGGCAACGGCGCGGCGGGAAGCGGGAGATTTTCGAGCCATGAAAAGGAGAGATTGTGACCGGAGCGCGGCAAAATAGTTCCGCGAGTCGACGTGTCAACGCGCTCTCAACGCGATGTTTCGGTTCGAATCGTGAGGAATCTTATGCCGGTGCCTGCTCCGTGGCGGCAAGCACGTCCTCGATGGCGGCAGTGAACTCGTTCGTCCCGGTGCTCGGGACGATGATGGTATTTCGCCGGCCATGGGCTTCCTCGGTAATGCGAAGGAATCTTCCCCGATCGTTTTCACGGAATTCCACATAAAAGTGCTTCCGTTCGATCTGGACCTCCTTCGCTTCGATAATATTGTCCATGTAGGGCGGCAGTCTGGCAGCCCGGGGAACTTTGTGGAAGCAAAAAATTTACCTAAATTTCACGACCCAAAAGGCTAACATTTGGCTGCCGGCTTCGTCACCGGCGGTGTTTGCGCGGTGGCCGATTTGGACCGGGTCTCAGATCGGCGATCGCAAAATCGATTTGTCGCTTAAATTGATCTACCCGGGCGACATGCAGGCGCAACTTATCGCCCACGGCGAACCGCCGGCGGTGTTGCCGTCCGACAAAACGGCGCTGGCTTGGCGAAAACACATAAAAGTCATCCGCCAGGGTCGAGACATGGACCAAACCAGTCAGCAAAATCTCCGGCAGCTCGACCAGGAGACCGTAGTTGCGGACATCGATTACGACCGCGTCGAATACCTGCGGGTCGCGGGCTTGCAATTGTGACTCGAAGAACTCCAGCTTTTTCATTTTCACGGCGTCGATTTCGGCTTCGGCGGCGTTGCGTTCCGTGTCTGAAATGTGATCGGCGATGGCCGAGAGCTGCGAAGTCGCCCGAGAACTTCTGCGCGAGACATCGCGATCGGCTAAAGCACGATGTACTTCAAGGTCCGCATAACGCCGGATCGGACTGGTAAAATGGGCATAGTTGACTTTGGCCAGACCATAATGACCTAGCGGCATCATGGCGTATCGTGCCCGCTTCAAACTCTTGAGCAGCCCAATCTTGAGCGGATGCTCTTCCGCAGTTCCCCGGATCGCCGCGAGTAGTTTTTGCACCTCGTCGCGGTGTGTCAGATCGCCGACTCGAATCCCGTGGGCCAGCACAAACTCACGAAATTCGACCAGCCGCTCCGCCTCGGGATTTTCGTGCACGCGATAAATCGTCGGGATCCCGCGGTTTTTCAGTTCCCGGGCCACCGCTTCGTTTGCCGCCAGCATGAATTCCTCGATCAATTGATGCGACTCATCATTGTCGACTCGCTCAAACCGAATCGGCTTGCCCATTTTATCGACGACCACCTTTACCTCTGGCATGTCCAGATCGAGCGAACCGTGTTCGAAGCGTTTTCTGCGCAGCAACGCTGCTAGCTTCCAGGCCGTGTGCAACCGTTCGCTTAGTTCGTCGCGCGCCGAACTTTTTAGAATTGCGAATGCCTGTTTGTACGTGAGCCGATGCCCGCTGCGGATGACGGTTCGCGCAAAACGGGTCTGACGCATCCGGCCGTTGCGGTCGAATTGCAGGAAAACCGAATGGGTCAGGCGATCGACATGCGGATTCAAGCTGCAAACACCGTTGCTTAACCGCTCGGGCAACATCGGAATCACGCGGTCGGGCAAATAAACACTGTTGCCGCGGCGCTGCGCTTCGCGGTCGAGCGCACTGCCGGGCCGGACATACGCGCTCACGTCCGCGATGTGAACGCTAAGCTGCCAGCCGCCTTTGATTTCTTCGACCTGAATGGCGTCGTCGAAATCGCGGGCATCATCGGGATCGATGGTCACGATGAATTGCTGGCGTAGATCCTCGCGACCGTCGATCAGAGTGACTGTTTCCGGAATCGCGGATGCTTCCTCGAGAACCGCCTTTGGAAATTCGAGCGGCAGATGGTATTTCCGGATAATCGAGAGGATGTCAACGCCGGGCGCAGTGCGCGGTCCGAGCCATTCAATGATTTTTCCTTCCGGATTGACGTGCCGCGATTCCCAGGCCTCAAGCCGGACAACAACTTTGTCGTCAACTGTAGCGGCGGTCTGTGAGCGCCGTGCCGCCGTTACCGTCGGCATTTGCACATAAATGTTGTGAACTAGTCGCGGGTCGTCTGGCACAACGTAGAAGAAATTGCGCGTCTGCTGTAATGTGCCGACGATCGTTTCGTTCGCGCGCGTCAGGATTCGGATGATGCGACCCTCGGCCCGCGGCGTGCGCGCCCGGGACAATTCCGCGCCGCGAATAATGCGCGCGACCACACGGTCACCGTGCATGGCGGTGCCAGTGTTCTCAGCCGCGATAAAAAGATCGGCCTGACCCGGTTTTTCGTTGGTCAGAAAAGCGTAGCCGGCCTCATGCACACTCAACGTTCCGGTGACGAGATCCGCCGCATCGGGCAAGACATATCGATTTTTTCGAATCCGTGCGATTTCACCCTCTTGTTCCAAGTCGCGGAGTGCTCGCCGTACTTCCTTCCGTCGCGCCGCGTCGTAGCCAAGCGCGTCGGCGATTTCGACTTTATCCAGCGGCCGATATTTTGGGTCACGAATTAACCGCAGAATCTCTGTGCGTAAATCGTCATCCGCCGTTTTCTTTTTACCTGCCATGGTGACACAACGTTGCGTTGTTCCCGGTTTTGCTCCAGCGGAAGTTACGCTTCCGGCGCCGTCAGCAGGTAATCGCCAACCGGCACTTCATAAATGGGCATTTAAGCTCGCACCCTCATAACGAGTCATCCCGAGTCGCGCAGACGATGAGGGATCTCACGACAACGCTATGAACACCCAATCAAAGTTTGTGTGATCAACCATCATTGGTGAGATCCCTCGCTTCCGCTCGGGATGACAAAACATGCGCGCGCGCCGCGCGATTGACGTGACAGGATTTACCCCCTTGATCGCACCGCCCGTTCACCCGCTTGACCGCATCCACGTACCGTCAAAGTTTAATTCATGAAACCGATCTTGTTCGCCCTTGCGATTTTCTTTGGGACAAACCTTACAATGAACGCCGCCGCTTCGATTTCGATCGCCAGTCCTGCTTTTCAATCCGGTGCCGAGATTCCCGCGAAATTTACCTGCAACGGAGCAAATGTGAATCCTGAGCTGAAGATCAGTGGCGTTCCCAACCAGGCGACATCGCTCGTGCTCATTGTCGATGATCCGGATGCGCCGCGCGGTTTGTTCACGCATTGGATCGTCTGGAACCTCGATCTGAAAACGACGGATATCGCCGAGAATAGCGCGCCGGCCGGCGGCATCCAGGGCACGAACGATTTTGGAAAGCGCAATTACGGTGGTCCGTGTCCGCCCTCTGGCACACATCGCTATTTTTTCAAAATCTTCGCGCTCGATACCAAGCTGGAGTTGAAACCGAGCGCTCGTCGCGCCGAACTCGATGCCGCGATGAAGGGACACGTTCTCGCACAAGGCGAATTGATGGCCCGCTATTCCCACAAGTAATTTGTAGCGGCGACGCCCTCTCCCTCCGGCGCACGCGAGCGCGCGCTCGCCCCCCGGAATCACTCGCCACGCCACACGGCATTCTCACCGCCTCGAATAATTCGCCGCGCGTGGTAGTCTCACTTGTATGGGTGTGACGAAATGGAAAATCGCGGGCGAGGTTTTCGATTTCTCGATCCGCGGCTGGATCATGGGCGTCTTGAATGTCACGCCTGATTCGTTTTCCGACGGCGGTAGATTTTTTCAGTCCTCGCAGCCGCTCACCCAGGCGAGAAAAATGATCGCGGCCGCCGCCGATATCATCGATATCGGCGGCGAATCAACGCGGCCGGGTGCCGAACCGGTCGATGTCGCGGAAGAAAAACGTCGCGTCATTCCTGTTATTAAGGAACTCGCCGGCGAAGCGTTGATTTCGATCGATACCTCGAAGGCGGAAGTGGCTGCCGCGGCTTTGGATGCGGGTGCGAAAATCGTCAACGACGTCACGGGCGGTCGCGGTGACAAGGCAATGTGGCCGCTACTTGCCGAACGGGGCGCGGGTTTCATCATCATGCACATGCAAGGCACGCCACGAACGATGCAACGCGCGCCTTCCTACCGCGATGTCGTTGGCGAAGTAGCCGATTTTTTTCGACAACAATATGACTGCGCCGTAAAGTTCGGTGCTGATCCAATGACGCTCGCGTTCGATCCGGGAATCGGGTTCGGAAAAACGCTCGAGCACAATCTCTCGTTGCTGAAAAATCTGCCACGCCTTCGCGTCCACGATCGGCCGCTTGTTATTGGAGTATCGCGCAAGTCTTTTCTCGGCAAAATTTCCGGGCATAACGGCTCGATTCACCACCGGCTATTGCCCACGGTCGCGTTTACCTCCTTGCTGCGAATGAACGGCGCCGATGTTTTGCGCGTGCATGATGTGGAAGAGAATGTGGAAGCGCTGCGCATCGCCGACGCGCTTCGGAGTGCGCCATGATCAATCGCATCATTCACCTTATCGCCCTCGGCTGGCGTAGTGCCTTCGAAATCGTACTGCTGACGGTGGTAATTTATTATGGCTACCTCTATTTCCGGGGAACCCGTGGCGCGAAAGTGCTCACCGGGCTCGCCATCGTCTTCCTCGCCCTCACGCTTATCTCGACTCTGCTGAAACTCGCCGTTATCGGCTGGATCCTTCGCAGCTTCTCCGTCTTTCTCGCCATCGCCCTGGTGGTAATTTTCCAGCCGGAACTTCGGCGCGCCCTGGCGGAACTGGGCGGGCATCCCATTTTTTCCCTCAGCGGCGAGAAACGGGAAATGGTTCACGACCTGGCCGAAGCTGTGACACAACTCTCCAGTAAACAATTCGGCGCCCTGATCGCGATCGAACGAGACACTTCCATCCGCGTTTACGAGGAAACAGGCGTTCAACTCGAAGCCGATTTCTCCGTCGAGTTGCTACTCACCATTTTTCATCCCAAGACCGCTTTGCACGACGGCGGTGTCATTGTTCGGAATGGCCGGGTTGCGGCGGCGGCGTGCATTTTTCCGGTCAGCCAACGCGAAACGCTCGATCGCACTCTCGGTTTGCGGCATCGCGCCGGTTTGGGGTTAACCGAGGAATCCGATGCTATCGCGATCGTGATCTCGGAAGAGAGCGGGGGAATTTCGATTTGTCATCGCCGCCGAATCGAGCGTGATTTCAATCCAGAGACGTTCCGCAAACGGATCGGCGAAATTTTACTGCAGGGATCTTATGATGAAGAAACTGATTCTGAAAAATTGGCAGGCGAAAATCATCTCGCTCCTGCTCGCGGGCACGCTTTGGTATCTGATCAAAAAGAACGTGGCAACGACCCCATCGCCGTCTGAGGAAACGTCAACCGCGACGGAACAAACGCGTTAGCGTCAACGGCGCGATTTAATGGAGGGACACGCTTCCGCGTGTCCGGGGCGCTCGGAAGCGCGTCCCTCCGTTCATTATTACAGCGCTACCGCAAGAAGCGCGCGAGATTTTCGTCTTCCCAACGCCGGGCGCGTTTGTAAAAACGGAATTCACGTTCGCGCCGATTGAATTCATCGGTGTGAACACAGCGTCGACCATTTCCCCGCCGTTTGTCCGGCACGACGGCGTGCAACATTTCGTGATACAGAATGTATTCGAGGAACCAGAGCGGAACGAATTTTTGATCGAGCCACGGATTGATCCGAATCACGCGATCTTCTTCCTGGATCGTGCCGAAAATAAAATATTCTTTCGGACGTTCGCGACGTTTGCGGCCCCAAACAACTTTGTAACCCCGCAGACGATTGCTGAAATGGCGCGCGTTTATTTTGTCGAAGACACTGCGCAAATCGAAATAGCGTCCTTCAGTTTCCAGACCAAACTGCCGCTGCAGTGGCAGTCTCGATCTTGCGATTTTTCGTTTTGCCCGTTTGGCCATATTCCCTTAAGAGCCCCGATTTGGCATCCGGGACATCTCAATTGTAAGCAACTGCGAATCTGGAAACAACTGGGCTGAAATTATTTTTTCTAGATGCGCAAGTCATTTAGCATGAGGTAACTATAAGTAGCTCTCAAATAAGCGAATTTATCAAAAATGCGAGAAAAAGACTGTTTTGAACGTGTTATTTCACACAAGTTCCAGCGCCTCAAGCTCCTTTGTAGAAAACGCAAGTCTTGTAGCCGGGATCGGAAATTGGGCATCCAGCCATTCGCTTGTCCGGCTCGGACCTCGACCGGCGCGCATCCTGCCCGACGAATCTCGAAGCCACAACAAACGGGAAGCTTGTCGGCCGAGCTCCGAGCCGGACTGGCGACAGGTTGGAAGCCTAGTTTCCAAGCCGGTGGGTTTACCTCCTGCTTCTCCCATATATATTCCGCACGCGGGGCGGATCGAAGGACAAGGTGACTCCATTTCTCAGAAAAATTCTCGGGCTTAACTGGCTGCTCATGGCCGTCATGCTTGCTCTCGCGATTTTTGGCGTAATCGCGATCTATAGCGCCACCTACATGCGGGAAGATCCGGTTGCCGCTGAGTTTTGGCGCAAGCAGGCGAACTGGGTCGCCGTCGGATTTTTCGCGTTCATTATCGTGAGTTTAATTGACTACCGCTGGGTCCGATGGGGGGCGCTGCCGACCTACCTTGCCGGACTGGGATTTCTAATTTTGACGCGCTTTATGGGTCACAAAGTCTATGGCGCCCGCAGCTGGCTGAGTATTGCCGGAGTCAACTTTCAACCGGCCCAGCTCGCGGTCATCGCCGGCATCATGGTGCTCTCGCTCTTTCTCAGTCAATTCCGGCAAATGCATCCCATGCTGCGCCTGACTCTTTGCGGCGCCATCGTCGGCGCTCCGTGCTTGCTGATCTTGATGCAACCCGACCTGGGCGAATGCATCATTTGGGGCCCGGTCCTAATGGCGCTGCTTTTCGTCGGTGGAATTCCTGTGCGTTATCTGATTTGCATCGTTCTGATTGTGATTGCGTTTATTCCCATCGCGATCAATCTCGGGCTGAAACCGTACCAACAGGAACGAATCACGGCGTTCATTAATCCCGATATCGATCGCCAAGGTTCGGCTTGGGCGATTAATCAATCGCTGATCGCCATCGGCTCGGGCGGGTGGTCCGGAAAAGGATTCAAGGCCCCCAATACGCAGATCGAGCTGGGTTTCCTTCCCGCTACCGCGGTGCACAACGATTACATTTTCTCCGCCATCGGCGAGCAATGGGGATTCGTCGGCGGAATGTTTTTGCTCGGCGCCTTCGGCTTACTCTTGCTCACCTGTCTGTTTGTTGCCTTTTGCGCCGGTGATCAATTTGGACTCTTATTGGTCGTCGGTATCACGACTCTCATTTTCACCCACATTTTTCAGAACATGGGAATGACGATTTCCGTTTTGCCGATTACCGGTGTACCGCTTCCCCTGATCAGTTACAGCGGATCATTTATCCTAATGATCATGTTCGGCCTCGGCATCGTGAACAGCGTTTGGGTTCACCGTCGGGGCGACTTGCGCTAGCCGCAGTCATTAACACCTCGCTTCAGCGACGTGTATGGCATTGCCCACTTATAGACAACCCCGAAAGCATTCGGGGTTTCGGCGTTCGTCCGCACAAAAACCGCTGACGCGGTTGGCGTTCCTATGGCGATCGTTTCACCACCGAGCTAAAGCAGGGTGTTAATGAAAAGGTCAGCCAACGCTAACCACCGACACCGGGAAGAGGACTTGAGATGCGGGCACTTTCGCAACACTCTGCTAAAGTGCGCAACGTTGTCTGCTCACCAATGACTACGGACTACAAGGTCAAACTCGAAATCTTCGAGGGCCCACTCGATCTGCTGCTGTATTTGATCAAGCGCGACGAGCTCGACATTTACGACATCTCGATCGAGCGCATCACCCGGCAATACCTCGAATATCTCGAAGCGTTCAAAGAATTGAACATCGAGGTGGCCGGCGAATTCATCGTCATGGCTTCGAACCTCCTTTACATCAAAAGCCGCAGTCTGCTCCCGCTCGATCAACAGCCTCCCGAAGAAGCAGCGGAAGAGGACGACCCGCGCTGGGAATTGATCCGGCAGTTGATCGAATACAAGAAGTTCAAGGACGCGGCCGCCCAGTTGCACGATCGCGCCCGCGAGCAGGAAAATATTTTCGCGCGCGGCGGACCCCCGGATTTGCCGACGTTGCGGCCGTTACTGTTGGGTGAGGTCGGAATTTTTCAACTGATCAACGCCTTCCAAAACGTCATCAAGCGGATCGAAGCCCGTGCCGAGTTGCAGGAGATTTTCGGCGAGAACTATACCGTCTCCGACAAAATCGAAACCATTCTTGCACGGGTCAGCGAAGGAGCATCACTCAAGTTCTCCGACCTGTTCGCAGACATGGCTTCTCGCGT
>QHPN01000110.1 GCA_003219115.1 Verrucomicrobiota bacterium
GTCGCCGCTGTCCAATCCAGCATCGAATTCAAGAAAGTCGCTCTCCAGCTGGAGGTTGTGCCGTTGATCAATTCGGAAAAGGAGGTCTCGCTCGATATTCTACAGAAGATTGATAGCGTCGTGCCGAACAGCAACGTGAACATCGGTGGCAACTCGGTGCCAACAATCGCCACGCGTTACATCCGCACTAACGTGTCCGCTCCAAACTGTTCCACGATTGTCCTAGGCGGATTAATTAGTGAGATGAGATTTAACAGCAAAAACGGCATTCCATATTTGAGTCGATTGCCGCTTGTTGGTTCCCTGTTTCGTAGCACCGTAAAAAATCGCGATCGCACCGAGCTGCTTGTTCTAATGCGTCCAGAGGTGTCATTGACAAAACTGGACTTGTATCGTCTTCGGCAGAAAACCGAGGATCGCAGCCATTTCGGGCCGGAGCTTGAACAGGAAGATTGCCCCGATTGTCCGAAGAAGGGTGATGGCAAACAATTGCCGCCGCCGGATATTCCGTCTGCCAAAGATATAGGGATGCGCTGATGAAACGAATCGTCCTTGTTTTGACTGGGATGTTGCTCGCCTGCAATGGCGTTCGCGGATTCATCATTGACGAGGAAATCTTCTCCCACCGTTCGGTTGATTCGCTCGCACCGCGCGATGACTACGACCTGCTTCACCAGATGCCGACAGTGCGCGCGACTGATTATGCCCACCGCGACAGCCGGCGTTGGGTTTATTATTTCAAGACTAACGAACAGTTGATGGCCGAGCCGGCTTACGTCGCCGCATTGCAGAGGGATTTGAAGCGGCTCGGATACTATTGCGGTCGGATCGATGGCATCTTTTCTGATGAGGTGAGCTTCGCTCTCGCCCGTCTTCAAAAGAATTATTCCATGCGCGTAACTGGTGAGCTGAACGAACCGGTCCGGCGGGCATTGCATTTGCCCTAACGAATTTGTCCGTGAGCGCGCAACCAATGGCTTCTGTAGCGGCGGTCTATGACCGCCGACTGCTGAACACCCCAGCGGTCATAGACCGCCGCTACAACTGAGAGATGAGCGCGGCAGTCAACAAATCGATCATCGATCTTTTGATGGCGGGCGGGGTGGAATCGCACGAGGAAGCAGCCCAGCTCGCGCAAAATCTGAATGGTGGTTCCTGGACTGTGCAGGTGCTCGACTCCGGCAAAGTAGATGAGCAGCGGTTTCTTACTGCCATCGGAAATTTCTTCCGTGTCCCGGTAGTCGCCCTGGATGCCAAGACCATCGATCGCCAGACGCTTTCGATTTTGCCCCCGCGCTTTGTTTTTCAGCATCACATCTTACCGATTGAGGAGAGGGAAAATTCCGTTGTTCTTGCGACCTACGATCTTTTTAACTCCGCGGGTCGCCAGCTTGTCACTCAACTTTTGAAGAAGCCGGCGGAATGGGTCCTGGTGCCGCGCGCGCAACTTCTGCGCACGATGAAGACGCTCTACGGAGTAGGCGCGGAAACTTTCGATGAAATTCTCAAGACCAATCGCGGGTTCGAGGTCTTGCAGGAAGGCGAGATCGCGACGGACATTAGTGCCGACGACCCGGAGGCGTCGGTGGTTAAGTTCGTGAACCAGATCATCCGTGAAGCGATCGCCGAGCGTGCCACCGATATTCACGTTGAGCCGCTGGAGAACGACATTCGTATCCGATATCGGATCGACGGTATCCTGCATGAAGTGGCCGTGCCGCCACAATTGCGTGTCCTGCACGCCGCGATCATTTCACGCTTAAAAGTGATGTCGCACATGGACATCGCGGAGCGGCGTCTGCCCCAGGATGGCCGGATGAATTTGCACGCGGCCAATCAGGAAATCGATGTCCGGGTTTCGACCATCCCGACGGTGAACGGCGAATCCATCAGTTTGCGTTTGCTCGCCCGCGGAGGACAACAGTTCGGTTTTCAGCGTCTCGATCTCAGCCAGGAACAGGAGGCGGTGATCCGCCATCTCCTGGCCCAACCCAATGGAATCATCCTGCTCACCGGCCCGACCGGGTGCGGAAAATCGACATCGCTATATTGCTTCCTCAGCACCATCAACTCGGTCTCGCGCCGCATCATTACGATCGAAGAACCGGTTGAATACAAACTACCTGGCGTTTTGCAAATGGACGTGAAACCGGAAATTAATTTCACGTTTGCCCGCGGCTTGCGCCACATTTTGCGGCAGGATCCGAACGTCGTGATGGTGGGCGAGATTCGCGACGTGGAAACGGCGGACATCGCGATTCGCGCAGCCATGACGGGCCACCTCGTTTTCAGCACGCTGCACACGAATGACGCAGTCGGCGGGATCACGCGCTTGCTCGATATGGATGTCGAACCATTCTTGCTCGCTTCGGTTGTGAAATCTTTCATCGCACAGCGGCTCGTTCGCACGATTTGTCAGGAGTGTCCTGAAAAGGTGGAGTACCCGGCGGAATATCTGGCCGAGATTGGATTTCCGGTGCGAGACCTCGGAACACAGTTTATGCGCGGCAAAGGTTGCGATCATTGCCGGCACACCGGCTATCAGGGACGCGCGGCGATCTACGAAATTTGTATTGTGACTGAGCCGTTGCGGAAAATGATCATGCAGAAAAAAGATGGCGGTGAGCTAAAGCAATGCGCCATCGCCGAAGGCATGGAAACATTGCGGCAGGACGGCTGGCGTCGCGTCGCGCAAGGGACTACGACAATCGAGGAAGTCGTGCGGGTTACCCAAACCGACGAAGTCATGGCTGAGACGACGGAAGAGGCTGAACCGGTAGTGGCGGGGTAAATATTGCCGGCGAGCTGCTGTTGCCGAGCAAATGCGCATGTCATCCCGAGCGCAAGCGAGGGATCTCACTAAGGTGGTTGATCACTCAACCCATCTCGCACAATCAATATCTTCTTGAGAGATCCCTCACCGTCTTCGGTGGTTCGGGATGACAGATTGCGATGTGAGAGATTATTTCGTTTACATCATGACGAATCGCAGCCGGGTCGTGCTCTATGTGGGCATGACGGACAGGTTAGACGGCCGCGTTTTGGACCACCGAAGTCATGTGGTGGAAGGGTTTACCTCCAAGTACAGGCTGACTCGCTTAGTTTACTACGAACAATTCTCTGATCCTATTTCGGCAATCACCCGGGAGAAGGAAATCAAAGGCTGGCGACGCGCGAAGAAAAACGCCTTGGTTGAGACATTGAATCCCAAGTGGGAAGATCTAACCGAATTATTGTTTGGTGATGCTCGAACACGACCGAGGTCGAACGGGCGGAGCGGGGATCAGTATCGACAGTCGTCCTAGCGCATCGTGTGTCATCCCGAGCGCGGGCGAGGGGTTTCACCTGAGCTGGTTGATTACACAAGCTATCTTGCTCAATCAATGTCTTCTTGAGAGATTCCTCACCGTCTTCGCGGTTCGGGATGAGATGCGCCTCGGTTGGCGGATGCGGGAGGGGTCCCTCGCCTGGGCTCGGGATGACAGGCATCTGGTGGCGCTGTTCGCGAGACTCGTTTACCGCGGGAATTTACTCGCCGCGTAACGCGCGGATTTCGGCAGCGTAATCTTTGGATTTGAAAATGGATGTGCCGGCAACAATCACATTGGCGCCATTTTCGATCGCTATCTTTGCAGTCTCGGGATTGATGCCGCCGTCGACTTCCAAATCCAGGTTCGGGTTATTCTTTGTTTTCCAATCATACGCCTGCCGAAGCTTTTCCATTTGCTCGGCACGGAATGATTGTCCGCCGAAACCGGGATGGACCGTCATGATAAGCAACAGGTCGAGCTGGTGAAGAAATGGTTCGAGCAGCGCAAACGGCGTCGCCGGGTTCAGGGTCAGACCTGCGTGGCAACCCGCGTCCCGAATCTGCTGCAAGGTTTTGCCGACATTGTGCTTTGCTTCTGGTTCAACATGAATCGTAATTGAGTTGGCTCCGGCATCGATGAAGCGCGGCAAGTAGTGATCGGCATGCTGGATCATCAGGTGCACGTCAAGCGGCAAATTCGTGAGTTTGCGAACGGTAGCGACGATTCCCGGCCCGAAGGAAATGTTATCGACGAAATGACCGTCCATGATGTCGCAATGAATCCAATCAGCTCCGGCCTCTTCAACTTGGCACACCTCATCGGCCAATCGGGAAAAATCTGCGGCGAGAATAGAGGGAGCAATCAGCACGCGCTGCATGGAGTAATGGAGTAATGGAGTAATGGGGATTGAGCAATCAGCAATACTTCAGCACTCCACTAGTGTTGCTTGCCGTGAAGCGTCTGAAGTCTCTGAGGCGGTGGCACTTTTGCCGCGCATGAAAGTTATTCACACTTTCCCTTGACGGGCGAGGGCTCTATTCGAACATTCTACGCGTTTTCGGGCGTTGAAACGGCTGGGGGAGCAGGAAGCGCAAGAAAGTTGTTTTCCCGTGCGCGCTTTGACTGGCTCGAAACTTGCAGCGCAGTCAAATCTCTAACTCTCTAAATATAATGTTCGAAGGACTTTTTGGCTGGCTATCCAGTGACATCGGCATCGATCTCGGCACCGCCAACACCTTGGTCTACGTGAAGGATCAGGGCATCGTTTTGCGCGAACCGTCGGTGGTGGCGGTTCAAGCCGGCACCAACAAAGTCCTGGCGGTGGGCGACGAAGCCAAGCGCATGCTCGGCCGAACCCCGGCGAACATCGTGGCGGTGCGGCCATTGAAAGATGGTGTCATCGCGGATTTCGAAGTGACTGAGGCCATGCTGCGGCATTTCATCACCAAAGTACACGGCCGTCGGATGCGGGCGCGACCCCGCGTGGTGATCGCGGTTCCATCCGGGATTACGGAAGTGGAAAAACGCGCCGTCCGCGAATCGGCCACTCATGCTGGTGCGCGCGAGGTGTATCTCATTGAGGAACCGATGGCCGCGGCGATCGGGGTCGGGCTTCCGGTCCAAGACCCGGCGGGCAACATGATCATTGATATCGGCGGTGGGACCACCGAGGTGGCATTGATTTCTCTTTCCGGCATCGTTTTTAGCCGGAGTGTGCGCGTTGCCGGCGACGAACTGGATGAAGCGATCGTGCAGTATATGAAGCGTGCCTACAATCTGATGGTGGGCGAGCGCACGGCGGAGGAAATCAAGATCAAGATTGGCTCGGCTTACCCGAGCGATAAAGAAACGAGTGTGGAAGTGAAAGGACGCGATCTGGTCGCAGGCTTGCCAAAGACTTTGCAAATTACTTCACAGGAAGTGCGCGAAGCACTGCTGGAACCGATTTCGACCATCGTAGATTCAGTGCGGATCACCTTGGAACGTTGTCCACCGGAATTGTCAGCCGATCTGGTTGATCGCGGGCTCGTGCTGGCGGGTGGTGGCGCGCTTTTGCGCGGGTTTGATAAACTTTTGAGCGAGGAAACTGGTTTGCCTGTCCATGTTGCGGAAGACCCCCTGAGTGCGGTCGCGGAAGGAACAGGCAAATGCCTCAATGAACTTAAATTTTTGCGCCAGGTTGCATCTGCCGATCGGCAGTGGCGCCAATAATTGCGGGCGTGGCATCGGCTTCTGTCTGAGCCGTCGGCTTCGACCAGCCCGGAGACCGGCCGATGGTTAAACACGCGCTGGAAGTCCATGCCACCGTGAGATGAGTCGCACGAGCATTGTTGCATTGGTGCTTTTCGTGGCGGCACTGGGATATCTTTTAAGTCTAGGCGCGGGCGGGACGCGCAAGCTGCAGGCGAATGTCTATCAATTTCTCGCCCCATTCTTGAGTTCGGGCTCAGGAATACAAAAGCAAATCACTTCGGTGCGGAGCAATTTAAAGTCGCTGGATGATTTGCAGGGCGAAAATAATTCATTGCGAGTAGAGAACCGCTCGCTCAAGGCCACCAATCAGGCGTTGCGCGATGTCGAGCACGAAGTCAATCGACTGCGTCACGCCTTGAATTACCGCGAACGAGCCGTGTTCAAATTGGTGCCGGCGGAGGTAGTGGCGCGCGACTCCTCGACTTGGTGGCGAACCCTCACCATTAATCGCGGCAAACAGGATGGAATTGAAAGCGACATGCCCGTTGTAACCGACGAAGGACTGGTCGGGAAGACCACCACCGTCAGTGTCAACATTACGGTTGTTCTTTTGGTCTCGGACGAAAACTGCCGCGTCGCCGCCAATGTCGAGGGCACACGTGAACAAGGCATCGTTACAGGCGAGCGCGTCGCCGGCCAAAGCCCGCTCTTAAATTTAAACTTTCTGTCAAAGCAGGCGAATCTGCAGCCCGGGCAAAAGGCTTACACTTCAGGAGTCGGCGGAGTTTTTCCCCCGGGGCTACTGATTGGAAACGTCAAAGATTTCCGGGTGCGGGAATTGGATGGACAGGCGCAGCTGGTCCCGGCAGTTGATCTGACGAAATTGGAGGACGTCTTCGTCGTCGTTGGACGCAAATGATTTTCTTCCTGGTTTTGCTCGTGCTCGTGTTCGTCGCGCAAATCGCGGAATTTTTTATTCCGCCGCTCGATTGGATGTGGAACGCGCACGTTTACATCACCCCGGTGCTGGTTTTTTACGGGGCGATGGCGTTACCGCCGCCGCTCCTGCTGGTGCTGGTATTCTGGGCTGGCTTTTTGCTGGATGCGGTGACAGCACAGATCATCGGCAGCCATGTTGAAATTTCATTCGGCTCGTCAATACTGCTTTACGCCGTTCTGGCGGGAATCATGCATGGGTTGCGGCCGCTTTTTGCGCGTGGGCGTTGGGAAGTGCATTGCATCATGAGTGGCATTTGCACATCGGCGCTTTTGCTGGGTCAATACTTGATGCTCTCCTTTCGACGCGGCTCCATCTTCTTTTCCCGGGATGTCTGGTGGCAGATCGGCGGACCAGGTTTGCTGGCCATGATTATGGCGCCGCTTGTTTTTTGGGCTTTGCACTGGTTGGCACGAGCCACTGCCTACCCGTATCTTCCACGGCGAGGAATAGTATGAACCGCCCGCGAATAAGCCCGCTCCTGCGGTTGCAATTTGTAGGGTTCCTCATGCTAATCGGCTTGGGAGCACTGGCGGTGCGGCTTTGGTGGGTGCAGGTCGCGCGCGGAGCGGAATGGACCGCGCGCATTCGCGGTAGTTCTGAGGCGACGGTCCGCATTCCTTCCATTCGTGGCGAAGTCCGCGACCGCAATGGTGTATCGCTAGTGCAGAACCGGGCGAGTTACGAAGTGGATTTTTATCTGCCGGAAATGGTTAAAGGATATCGGCAACGTTACGGGCAACCGCCCCTGACCGAGTACCGCGGAGTCGTCAGCGGGATGCCGAAAGACTTGAAGGAACCCGATATCGTCAAAATTGTAAACGGTGAGATCGTTCCGCGACTCGACGATTTGGATCTGGCGCGCGATTACAATGCCAGCCAACTACAAAAACATTATCGGACCAATACCGAAGTCCCTTACACCTACATCAAGGATATTGATTTCTCGACAATGGCGAAGTTTTCCGAGCACGATGTCGGATTACCCGGGGTAGACATCGCGATCAAACCGGTGCGCTCCTATGTATATGGGGCGCTGGCCGCTCACCTCCTCGGCTACGTTGGTCCGCCGGATGACATTAACAAGGAAGAAGCGAAAAAGTTCACGTTCTACCAGGGCGATGTCGAAGGGAAATCAAACGTCGAGAGATGGATGGATCAATACCTGCGCGGTAGACCGGGTGTACGTTATCTGCGGCGCAACGCCAAGGGGGTGATCGATGGCGTCCTACGTGAGGATCCGCCGCAGCAGGGCGCAAATGTTTATCTGACAATCGACACGCGAATTCAGGCGATTGCAGAAGAAGCCATGCGCGCCGTCAGCCGCGCAGGCGCCGTGGTTGTTGATCCAAATAACGGCAACGTGCTCGCGATGGTGTCGGTGCCATCATTTGATCCAAACACCTTCATTCCGAGCATTAAGAAGAAGGACTGGGAGGCATTGCGCAAAGATCCAGCGGTTCCACTGGTGAATCGTGCTATCAGTGGACTTCCGCCGGGATCGACTTTCAAGTTGATCACTTCGTTCGCCGGTCTGCGGCGCGGCCTAACGAATAACAAATACAACTGCGGTGGAGGTGTCAGCTACGGCGATCACTTTTTCCAGTGCTGGGTCGCCTCAAAACATTACACGCACGGTACCGTCGGTCTTTCCGACGCAATCAAAGTTTCCTGCGACTCGTTTTTTTATCAGTACGGAAACGCCGCCGGGATTCAATCGATTGATGTAGTCGGAAAAATGCTCGGCATCGGCCAAGAATCGGGTTTGCAATTGAGTGGCGAGCAGGCGGGAAACATGCCGGGGCCGGAGTGGATGCAGATTCACCATCCGCAGGAACGGTGGTCACAGGCGCAAACCGCCAATGTTTCCATCGGTCAGGGTTATACGCTGGTGTCGCCGCTGCAACTAGCGATGGCGTACGTGGCGGCGGCGAATGGCGGCACCTGTTATTACCCGCGTTTGATCGATAAGGTGCTAAATGAGGACGGCACCCCGGTTCTTGACGAGCAAGGCAAGCCTGTGAGTTTCCCGCCGCGGGTGCGGTCTGATCTTCGGCGCGAACTGATGCCTGAGCAGATGGAACTCGTGCGAAGAGGCTTATGGAAGGTCGTGAACGAATCGGGCGGTACCGGTGGGCGCGCGAAAATCAACGACGTGGAGGTGGCTGGCAAGACCGGAACCGCGCAGGCCACCGACCATGGTCGGGAGGAAAACGTCGCGTGGTTCGTGAGTTTTGCGCCTTACGATAATCCGAAGTACGTCACTGCAGTGATGGTGCAGGGCGCATCCGGCCACGGCGGTGAGGTTGCTGCCCCGATCGCGACACGGATTTTGGAACGTATTTTAGCGATGGACGAAGGCAATTTCGACATGCAGGTCGCTTGGATGGCTCCCGCCCATCATGAGAATCCTATGCAGCTGATCAAGTCGGTAACGTTTAAAGATTCGAATGTTGCTGGCGGCGATGATGAGGAAGAGGCGGCGGGCGCTTCTAGCGCAGACGTGCAGATGGCAAGCGACAACGCTTCGCCAGATGTCGAACAGGAAGCTGACGCCGAGGGGAAGGTAGCTGCGCGCCAGACGCGCGTGGCTCGCGCCCAACCCGTTGCCACACCGCAGCCGGAACGACGAGGATTCTTCCAGCGCCTTTTCGGCGGCCATCGCAACACGCCCGCGCCCGCCCCAACGCCAACACCGTCGCGCCGGACGCGCGGTTTTTGATTATGCAACCTTTACTGGAACGAAGCGAACACTTCGCCTCATCCGTAATTCAACAGTTTATTTATGATCGAAAAAGTTCGAAAACTTTTAGGAATCCCGCGCAAGACGGGCAACAAGCTGATTGTCAGCGTGGAGAAGCTGGAGCGCCGGGTGGCGCTGCTGGAGAACGGACGCCTCGAAGAATATAGCGTCGAGCGCGACACTTCTCGTAACATCGTTGGCTCTGTCTACAAAGGCAGAGTCAAAAACATCGAGATGGGATTGAAGGCGATGTTTGTCGATATCGGCTTCGAGAAAAATGCTTTCCTCCATTTTTGGGATGCAATTCCCGCCGCGCTCGATAGTGGAATTGAAGAGATTGATCGCCCGGGCAAGCGCGGTCAGCGCAAACGGATCACAGCCAAGGATATTCCGAACATTTATCCGGTTGGCTCCGACGTTATCGTTCAGGTAACAAAAGGGCCGATTGGAACAAAAGGCCCGCGCGTTACCACCAATCTGAGTTTTGCCGGCCGTTATCTTGTGCTCATGCCGTTTAGCGATCGCAGCGGCATCTCGCGCAAGATTGAAGATCCAAAGGAACGGGACCGCCTGCGAAAAATTCTGCGACAACTAGATATCCCGGACGGGATCGGCGTGATCATCCGCACCGTCGGCGAAGGCGCCCGTGCCCGCTATTTTGTACGCGACTTGCGCTTTCTCCTCGACCAATGGGCCAAGGTGGAGCAGGAAATCAAAAATAACCCCGCGCCGCATCGCGTTTTCGAAGAGCCAGACCTGATCGAACGCGCGGTGCGCGATTTTCTGACCGAGGAAATTGATGAAGTGTTGTGCGATGATCGCGTCGCGATCGATCGGATGGGTGAGCTGATTGGCGATATTTCACGGCGCTCCCGCAACCGCCTTCACTTTTACGACGGCGCGTCTCCAATTTTCGAAACCTTCGGCGTGCAAAAACAAATCGACGACGCATTTCACCGTCAAGTGTGGCTGAAATGCGGTGGCTACATTGTTATTGATGAAACAGAAGCGCTCGTTGCGATTGATGTGAACACCGGACGCAACAAAGGTGCGCGCGATGTCGAAAAGACAATCCTGCAAACCAATCTGGAGGCAGCCGATGAAATTTCGCGCCAGTTGCGGCTGCGGAATGTGGGCGGGCTCATCATCAGCGATTTCATCGATATGAAGAGCCGCAAAGACCAGCAGTTGGTTTATCAGCTGATGCGGGAACGGTTGAAGCGCGACAAAGCCAAGACGCATGTCCTGCCAATTTCGCCGCTCGGTTTAATGGAAATGACCCGACAGCGGGCGCAGGAAAGCCTGAGTGATTCGATCTATGAGAACTGCCCGTATTGTCAGGGGCGGGGCGTGGTCAAAACCTCAATGACCACGAGCGTCGAATTGCATCGTACTCTCAATACCGTAATGCGGAAATACCAGGACGAAGTTCACGAATTCCGGGTAATCCTGAACCCTGACGTGCTAAAACGATTGCGGGAGGAAGACGAAGAGCTTCTGATCGAATTGGAACGCCGGTATGCCAGCAAATTAATGTTTCGGGGCGACCCGAGTTTTCATCACGAGAAATTTGTCATTACCGACGCGAGCAAGGGCGCGGAACTGAAGTCATAATCGCGCCGTTTTGGCACAACCATTGCTCCACGTTCACGCGTTTCGTAATTGACAAAAGCACGATATCGTTCCTCGGTATCGCGTAAAGGAGAACTAAAAAGGAGAAATGATGCGAAGGCTAACTACTACGATTTGCGCTCTGGCGACGATGATAACTGTCGCCTATGGCGGACCCACGACTTACTCCTCCGGCAAGGAGATGAAGCAGGTGACCCAGGTACCACCGTGCCCGGAATGGTATCGGGACACGGAATGGAACGTAAGCCTGTGGGGCACCTATATCTTCACCGGAAATAACTGGAACGAAGACCGCTACTTCGAGTCCGATCACGCCTGGGGTGGCGGTATCGATGTGAAATACTTCTTTCACCGCTACTTTGGTGTCGGCGTGGAAGGTTGGGCAACCGAATCAACCCGGCAACAGTTTGATGGATTCGACTTTAATGGCCAGCCGGTGTTCAGCGAGGACTCCCGTGCCATCGGTGCGGTCAAAGGAACTTTTACCCTGCGCTATCCAATTCATTGCAGTCGTCTGTCGCCCTATATTTACGGCGGCGCCGGCGCAATTTTCGGAGGCGGTGAAAGAGATTCCTTCACCGAGCTGCTCGCGTCCTCGACGACCAAGGCTGTCAGCGTGGGTTGCCCTGCTACCCATAGTGGTAGCGTCACTAGGGTTTTTGGCCAGGTCGGTGCCGGTCTCGAGATTCGTCTAACACCCCACATCGGCTGGATGAACGATTTCAGCTGGAATGTGGTGGATGGTCCGGATAATAACTTTGGCATGGTCCGCAGCGGCGTCACTTTCGCGTTCTAGGCGGATTTAGTTTTTCCAGCGGCGGCATTTCGGTTGACGCGATGCCGCCGTTTTGTTTTCAGGCACATGGGATCTTCTTTCTCGCTCGTTCTGGCACTGAACGAATTCGAGATTGACGGATGTCGCGATTTCTCTATAAATCGCAGCTATGAGGAACCTTAACCTACTCTTAGGTGTATTTTTTGGGATGGTGCTCGCTGCTTTCGCGGGCACAGAGAGCTATACCGGCAAGGAAATGAAACAAGTGCAGCCTGCCCCCTGCCCGGAATGGTACGGGGATACCGAATGGAACGTCAGCATTTGGGGTGCTTACGCTTTCACCGGAACCGAAAGTAACCGCTCCGGACGGGAACAAGCTGACGATGAAGCCATCTTCGGCACCTACGATCGTTTTCTCGGTGGCGATCATGCTTGGGGCGGGGGTCTCGATGTAAAATATTTCTTCCGCCGGTATTTCGGGATCGGCTTCGAAGGTTTTGCGCTTGCAGGGCGCGGAAGCCATCTCTTCACGGATGATTTCGGCCCCAGTATTGCTAGCGAGGAACATTATGAGGGGGAGGACCACGCCGTTGGGGGCGCCTTAGCGACATTCACCTTCCGTTATCCCATTCATTGTTCGCGTTTCTCGCCCTACGTTTGGGGCGGTGTCGGTGGTATGTTTGGAGGCCATAATGACAAGCCGGGACGAATTAATGCCGAGGAAAGCGTGTTCGGCTTCACTACGGAAGAAGACGAGAGCAGATTTGTTGGTCAAATCGGCGGCGGTTTGGAGATTCGATTCACCCGACACGTTGGCTGGATGGGAGACTTCAGCTGGAATTTCCTCGAGGGTCCCCATAACAACTTCGGCATGACCCGGACGGGATTGACCTTCTCGTTTTAGATCACGGACTAGTTGCATCATTCTAGCCGCCTCGCTGTGTCGAGGCGTCTTGGCGACACGGCGACAGAGCGCCGTGGCTACATTCAAATTAACACGCTGCGAACGCGGGCAGCGCTGCTGTGCTGCCGGGGTTTCCTAAATTTGCGCGGGCAGCGTCGAGGTCGGAAAGTATGATCGTGGAATTCGCAGGTATACTCGACAATCTGCCGTTGGAAGAAAGCGAGACGGTTCGGAAGGTCCGCGCGTTGATCGCGCCTAAAACTACTGCCGAGCTCGATCGCCTGGCTGTCCGTGCCCGTGCGCTGACGTTCCAGCATTTTGGAAGAACGATGCGGCTGTTCGCACCGCTCTACCTTTCCAACGAATGCATTAATAGCTGCCGGTATTGCGGTTTTTCCCGCGAAAATCCGATTTTGCGGCTTACGCTTTCGGTTGACGAAGTCGTAAAAGAAGCCCGCCATCTCGCCGTCGCCGGTTTCCGGCAACTCCTTCTCGTCGCTGGAGAACATCCAAAATTCGTTAGTCGCGATTATCTGGCCGAATGTGTTCGTGCCCTGCGTGATGATTTTTCTTCCATCTCGATCGAGGTCGCTCCAATGGAAACGGAGGACTACGTTCCGATCGTTGAGGCAGGCGCGGAAGGTCTCGTTGTTTACCAGGAAACCTACAACCGCGCCATTTATGATCAGTTGCATCTGGCGGGACCAAAAAAGGATTTTGCGTGGCGTCTTGCCTGTCCGGAACGCGGCTACGACGCCGGGTTTCGTCGAATTGGAATTGGCGCGCTTTTGGGGCTAGCCCCGTGGCGCGAGGAGGCGATCGCGCTGGCAGCGCATCTAGAATATTTGCTGAAGCGCTGCTGGAAATCTTCTCTCACTGTCAGCGTTCCGCGACTTCGTCCGGCGGCGGGAGAATTTCGTGCGCGTTTTCCGATAAGCGATCGCGATCTCGTTCATCTGGTATGCGCGCTGCGAGTGGCTTTCCCGCAGGTCGGGATCGTTTTGAGCACGCGCGAGCCGGCAGCCTTACGCGATTTGCTCATACAAGTCGGGGTAACGATGATGAGCGCCGGCAGCCATACGGAACCTGGCGGTTACACCGGTCAAGGCAGGGAAAAGGTCCATCTCACCGTTCGCGGCAGGATCGTGCCGCCGGAAGTTGTTCCTCCAGCCAATGATCGAGACGATGACATCGCTACCGCCCAATTCGAGATTAGCGATTCGCGGTCGCCGCAGGAAATTGCGGCTGTCTTGCGTCGCAACGGGATCGAACCGGTGTGGAAGGATTGGGACGCCGCACTAATGGAACGATGAAAATCTTCCTGAACGGTGAACCGCGTTCCGTGTTAGAGCCGACAACCATCTCCGCGCTGGTGCGCGAGTTGAATCTGATCCCGGCGGCGTTGCTCATTGAACACAACGGATCGGCATTGCATCGCGAGGAGTGGAATTCCCGCGCGTTGCACGAAGGGGATAAGATCGAATTCATCCGCGTGGTTGCGGGCGGTTGAATTCACAACGGGCAAAATGCCCGTTGGCCCTACAGGCTCGCCACGGCGAGTCCGTCCGGTGGCGGACAAGATGCCTGTGCTACCTTTAGGTGGACTCAGATTTTTAGGAAGAGATTTGGCTGCGCGATACCAGGACCCGCATCCCGTCTATCTGCGAAATGACGATCGGAGTTTCCGCGGAAATGAATTCGCCCGCGGTGACGACATCGACAAGTTGATCGCCGAACCTTCCCTTTCCACTGGGACGCAGCATCGTCACCGCGGTCCCTTTTGCTCCAAGTGAAATGCGCAGGCCAGTGACAAATTCTCGCGGCGCGCTGAAGGACGGCCCGGAAGGATTCGCTGCCATTAATGCAAAACGGCGGTAGAAACTCGTGCGCGGCAAATAACGCGCGAGCAATGCGATCACAATCATCGAGGCAATGATGGCGATTGAGAGGTTCAACATCGGCACGAGCAACATTTTAGTCGAAGGTATGACGGGTTGATCGGGATAGCGGTCGACCATTGCCCAGAA